>CAZLIB010000202.1:0-2403 GCA_964559465.1 uncultured Lachnospiraceae bacterium | reverse complement strand
GAAGCCATACCAAAGTGTGTAGCAAACATAATAGTATTAGCTGTTGAGGCGGACTGCATACCAAGGAACATACCCATAGCAGCGATCGTACAACCAACTGCGGGACGGTTCTTTATGAACGTGCCGAAGGACTTGATAAGGTTAACCTTTTCTCCGCCCTCTTGGTTGAGAACCGCATACTCATTGCCACGAATAGTAATATTCTTGATCATAAACATGAAAAAGATGAAACCAAGAACACCCATAATAAGAGCTGCCCAGAACACCTTTTCACCAAGAAGAATCTCAAGTTGGTTGCCTGTCAAGGGGCTGAGTACCGCATCACCGATCTGGTATTCCTCACCGGTAATAGGGTTCGTATGGAAGTTTTCGGGAGCAAATGTGCTTTCTGCGCCCTCGGGGATTTCGATTTTGTTAAGGAAGTCGGTTGTTCCATCGTAAGTAACCTTCTGCCAAATAAGCATAGGAAGAAGAACACCGGGAAGCATACCGCCAACTGCACCGCCAATGGATCTGAATACGGAGAGAGAAGCTCTTTCCTGATCGTCTTCAGTAACGATGTTAAGCATAGTTCCGTAAGGAACGTTTGCCATGGTGTAAGCAGCATCCCAAATAACGTAACCAACGATAAAGAGCACTGCCTTAATTACAGTATCAGCATTGGGGAAGGGAAGAAATACTGCTGCACCGCCTACGAGAAGACCGCAAGCACCGATGAATATATACGTTTTGTATTTACCCATCTTGTATTTTTTCTTATCGTTATCAATGAGAGTACCGATAAGGGGGTCATTGATAGCATCCCACGCTTGAACAAGAAGAAGAAGCAATGAGAAGAGACCCGTTTCCATCATCATGTAAACAAGCCAGAAGGTCTGAACCGTACCCTTAAGAGAGAAGCTCATATTACAGCCAAGGTCGCCGGCTGCATAAGCGAGCTTGTCACGAATACCAAATTTACGGTAGCCGTTTGCATCAAGCTCAACTGTTTTTTGCTTTTTAGACATAATATCCTCCAAAAAAATTTTTGTGCATTACGCAAAGAATATTATACAATATTTATCAAACTTTGTCAACACTTTGAACAAATTAATGTTAACCGCAGTTGAATTTTGTTAATAATTGCTATATTATTTGATATAGAATTGTTAACAAATATTATTTTTAGCATATTTCTTGACATCAATACAAAAATTAGTTATAATATAAAATGTGATATAATGTAAAATTATGTTTACTAATATTTTAGGAGGAATTTTAATGAGATCCATTCTTAATTTCAACAGCTCTTGGAACTTCTATAAGGCAACTTCCGATATCAGCACAACGGAAGGCGCAGAGCTTGTTAACCTTCCCCACTCTTGGAACGCACTTGACGGTCAGGACGGCGGCAATGACTACTATCGCGGTTCTTGTGTTTATACCAAAACATTTGCAAAGAGTGATCTTCCCGAAAAAGATCTTCACTACCTTGAAATCTGCGGCGCAAACGCAAGCGCAGACGTTTATCTTAACGGAAAAAAATTAGCTCATCACGACGGCGGTTATTCAACATGGAGAGTTAATCTTACTGACGCCATAGAAGAAAACAACACTCTTGCAATCGTTGTTGAAAATACGGTCAACGAAACAGTTTATCCTCAAATGGCTGACTTCACCTTTTACGGAGGTCTTTACAGAAACGTAAATATCATTTCCGTCCCCAACGTTCACTTTGACCTTGACTACTACGGCGCACCCGGCATTATGGTAACACCCGCAATCGAGGGCACGGACGCTAAGATTGAAATTCAGGTTTTCGGAACAGACCTTCCCGCGAACTATGAATATCTCTATGCCATCTACGACAAAGAGGGCAACCTTGTTGCAGAAACACATTCAACAGATAAGGTAGTTACTATCGCAATTGAGAGCGTTCACCTCTGGCACGGAAGAAAGGATCCCTACCTCTATACAGCAAAAGCAGCTATTATAAGCGGCGAGGACGTGCTTGACAATGTTTCTGCCCGTTTTGGCTGCAGAACGTTTAAGATCGATCCCGAAAACGGATTTATTCTTAACGGTGAAGAATATCCTCTTCGAGGCGTATCACGCCACCAGGACCGTCTCGGTTTTGGTAACGCACTTCTCCCCGAGCATCACAAGGAAGATATGGAATATATTTGGGAAATGGGTGCAACTACTATTCGTCTTGCTCACTATCAACACGATCAGTATTTTTATGATCTTTGCGATGAATACGGTATGGTGGTTTGGGCTGAAATTCCCTATATTTCAAGACATATGCCCACAGGTAGAGAAAATACAATTTCTCAGATGAAGGAGCTTATCGCCCAGAACTATAACCACCCCTCAATCGTAGTTTGGGGACTTTCAAACGAAATCTCTATTGCAGGCAGTGAC
>CAZLIB010000201.1:0-2407 GCA_964559465.1 uncultured Lachnospiraceae bacterium | reverse complement strand
GCAGACGTTAAGATATTCCTTACTGCATCGAACGAGTGCCGCGCGAAGAGAAGAACGCTTGAGCTTCAGGCCAAGGGCGTTGACGCAAGCTACGAGGAAGTGCTTGCCGATATGATGGAGCGCGACAAGCAAGATAAAAACAGAGATATCGCCCCTGCAGTTCCTGCAGACGATGCTATTATTTTTGACAACTCCGTTATGACCGTAGAGGAAAGCTTGAAAGAAATAGTGAGGTTAGTAAATGAGCGAACAAAATAATAACGTACAGAATTTTGAAAAAGAAAAAAGGGCGTATAGCTTTTTCTATTGGCTTCTTGCGGGTGCTGCACGCAGATTGTACAGAGTGCGACTTATCAATGCTACAAACGAGCCGCTTGATCAGCATTTTATAGTTGCTTGCAACCACACGGGTGCGGCAGACGGTGTTATCATCTGCGCATCAATGAAAAATCAGATAAGATTTATGTCAAAGAAGGAGCTTTTCAAGGTTCCCGTTGTCGGCGCATTCCTCAAGGCGATAGGTTGCTATCCCGTTGACAGAAAAAAGAGCGATATTGCGGCTCTTAAAACCACTATAAATCTTCTAAAGGACAACGATTGCGTTGGCATTTTTCCACAGGGAACAAGAATGCCGGGGGTTGATCCTTCCACAACTGAGGTAAAAAGCGGGGTTGGACTTATCGCCGCAAGAAGCGGTGCAGACGTGCTTCCCGTTTGCATAAAATCAAAATCGGGTAAGACACAGATGTTCAAAAAGAACTATCTTATCATTGGCAGCCCTATCAAGAACGAAGAATTTGATTTTGAAAACAACAAGGGTATGGAAGGCCATCAGAAGGCAGCTGACAGAATTTTCAGCGAGGTGTGCAAGCTCTATTCCGAGTTTGACTTGAATGATGCAAAATAATATCGTTATTGCTTCCCACGCGGGCTTTTGCTTTGGTGTTAAGCGTGCGACCGATGCACTTGAAAAAAGATTGGCAGAAAAGAGCAGCAGCGAGAGAATATTTACACTTGGTCATCTTATTCACAATGCGGGATATAACGCCTGGCTTGAGGAGCAGGGAGTCAAAAGCATCGATATAGATGATATTGTAGATCTCTGCGACAGCGCGAGCGCGTCTTCTCCCGTTACGGTGTTTATAAGAGCTCACGGAGTTACTGTTGAGAGTGAGAGCATTCTTCGTAGCTGTAAGGAAAGAAATCAATATTTTGATTATCTTGACCTGACCTGCCCATACGTTAAGAAGATACACAAAATCGCAAAAGAGAATAGCGGAGAGGGTAATGTTTTTGCACTTCTCGGCTCAAGGACACACCCCGAGGTAATAGGAATTATGAGCTATGCCGAGGGGGAAAAAGAGGTGTTTGAGAGCGCTGACGAGATAGAGAGCTATCTTGCGGACGGGGCTTTATCAAAATTGCACAAAAAAACGCTAAATTTGGCAGTTCAAACGACTCAAAATTTGGCGGAGTGGGAAAAAAGTTTAGAAAATGTAAAAAAACACTGTACAAATTCAAAATTTTTTGATACAATATGTAATGTTACGGAAATTCGTCAAAATGAAGCGAAGCAGCTTGCTCAAAGCTCCGATTTTATGGTAGTTGTGGGCGGCAGAGAAAGCTCAAATACGGCGAAATTATATAAAATATGTAAGGACGCCTGTGAGCATACTGTCTGGGTTGAAAAAGCAGATGAGCTTAAGGGTGAGTTTCTGACAAAGAAAAAAATAGGTATCGTGGCAGGAGCTGCAACGCCAAAGCGCGATATCGAGGAGGTATTTTTAATCATGAGCGAAACACATGAAAATTTTGCAGAATTGCTCGAACAATCACTTAAAACTTTAAATACAGGAGATACAGTAACCGGATACGTAACACACGTTACCGATGCAGAGCTTCAGCTCGACCTCGGCGCAAAAGTTACAGGCATTATCAAAGCCGAGCAGATTACAGATGATGCATCCGCGCGTCTTACGCAGATGTTCAACGTTGGCGATGCAGTTGAAGCATTTGTTATTCGTGTAAGCGATGTTGAAGGTGTTGCAGAGCTTTCCAAGAAGAGAACTGATTCTGACAAGAACTGGCAGAAGGTAGTTGAGGCTTGTGAGAACCACGAGAAGCTTACAGGCAAGGTAGTTGAGGTCGTTAAGGGCGGCGTTAACGTGCTTGTAGGTGCAAACAGAGTGTTTGTTCCCGCATCTCAGACAGGTGTTCCCAAGGAGGGAGATCTTAACGAGCTTAAGGGAGCAGAGGTAAGCCTTTACATTATCGAGATAAAGGGACGCAGAGCAGTTGGTTCTATCAAGGCAGTTGCTCGCGAGGAGAAGCGTGCGCAGGAGGCTGAATTCTGGGCAGGCATCGAAGAGGGCAAGGTATATACAGGTGTGGTTAAGAGCCTTACAGC
>CAZLIB010000200.1:0-2425 GCA_964559465.1 uncultured Lachnospiraceae bacterium | reverse complement strand
AGTCGGTTTCGTGCTTTTAAAACCGATAATTCGCTTGTGAATTATCGAAAATTTATGCAAAATTCAGTTTTTACTCCGCGCAAGATCCTTCGGTCGCGTTGCTCCCTCGAGGATGACGCATGGGTTTGAAATCTGCACATACCAATGATCGTTTTGCTCCGCTTTTTCAAAAGCGGAAGCCCAAGCGGCTCGAGCGGTCTTTTTCTAACTATCCATCTCACCGATAAATCCCAATTTATTTATAAATATATTTGCCCCATTTTGAAAAAATGGGGCTTTTATAGTTGAAATTTTAATAAATGTATGCTAAAATATAAAAAGTTAACGGAAAGGGGGGAATATATATGGCTTTTGATGCAGGTATGCTTGCGTGTATGACGCACGAGATATTGTGTGAATCCAAGGGCGCAAGGGTTGAAAAGGTGTATCAGCCGGACAGGGACGAGATACACATTCAGATAAGATCCCTCCACGGCGGCAGGCGGTTGCTTATCAACGCGGGCTCTAATAACCCACGAATAGGATTTACAGAAATAGCAAAGGAAAATCCGCAAAATCCGCCAATGTTCTGCGTGCTTCTTCGCAAGCATCTTCAGGGTGCGCGCCTATCCGATATTGAACAGCTTGGCTTTGAAAGAGCTATTATTCTTTCCTTTGACACGCGCGATGAGATGGGCTTTGACACAAAATGCTATCTTGTTGCCGAGCTTATGGGTAAGTATTCAAATCTTATCTTTCTTGACAGTAAAAAACGCATAGTTTCGGCGCTCAAAACGGTCGATTTTACCACGAGCTCGCTTCGTCAGGTCTTGCCCGGAATGCTCTATGAGCTTCCGCCAAAGCAGGATAAAAGCGATCCTCTTGAATGCACAAAAGAGCAATTTTATGCCTTATATGATGATGCGCTTGCTGATGCAAGAGCCGATAAATTCATCATTACCAATTTTCTTGGAATTTCAAGTGCAGTAGCACGCGAGGTTGCGTACCGTGCAAGCGGTGATATTGACACTACGCTTCGCACCTGCTCACGCGAAAAGCTTTACGGTGCGTTTTGCGAGATAATCGGTCAGATAAAGAACAACGATTACACACCGACTACCGTATTTGACGGTGAGCGCGCGGTCGAATATGCATTTTGCCGACTTACTCACTACACGGGACTTGAGGTGCGCAATTTTGAAAGTCCCTCAGAAATGCTCGACGCTTATTTCGAGGGCAGGGACAGAGAGGTAAGAGTTAAGCAAAAAGCGACGGATATTTTGAAGATACTTACCAATTCCGAGAGCCGCTTGCTTAAAAAGATGGACAAGCAGAGAAGTGAGCTTGAGGATTGCAAGCAGGGCGAAAAATACAAGAAAAACGGCGACCTTATCACCTCAAATATCTACTCCATCGAGCGCGGAATGAAAAAGGTCGAGCTTATCGATTATAGCGCATACAACGAGGAAAGCGGCGAGTTTGATAAGGTGGTTATCGAGCTTGACAGCCGTCTTTCACCGTCTGCAAACGCGCAGAGAATGTATAAAAGATACAACAAATGCAAAAACGCCGAGCGCGAGCTTGCGATTCAGCTTGAAAAGGCGCAGTGCGAGCTTGATTATATCTATTCCGTTTTCGATGCGCTTGCACACGCAGAGAACACGAGCGACCTCGTTGAGATTCGCGACGAGCTTTACACCTCGGGCTATGCTTCAAAGATGAAGAATTACCGTCCGCAAAAGCGCAAGAGCACGGCATTTATGGAATTTAAGACAACTGACGGTTATACCGTTCTATGCGGCAAAAATAATATTCAGAATGAGAATATTACTTTCAATCTTGCACACAAGAGCGACTATTGGTTCCACGTCAAAAATAAGGCGGGAAGCCACGTGGTAATGCTTTGCAACGGTGAGGAGCCCGATGCGATAAACTTTACCGAGGCGGCGGAGATCGCGGCGTATTATTCGAGCCTGCAGGGCGGTGTCAACGTTCCCGTTGACTATACCTTTGCAAAGAACGTAAAAAAGATACAGGGTGCAAATCCGGGTCTTGTTATATACCACACTAATTGGACTGCATTTGTCACTCCAAGCGCGGAGAAGATTGCAAGGCTGAGAGAAAATTAATAAACGGTAAAAGGCGGTTTTGTGGAAAAATCGCCTTTTTTGAAAATTTTATATATTTTTTTAAAAAAACGTTACAGTTTTTTCAAAAAAATGCGTCTATATATATGAAGGCATAAAAAGAAGGGAGATGGGGCTATGGCTGTGATGAAAGCAGAAGAATATGTGTCGGATACATATTTGACCGAATTGTTTTGGGAAAGACAAAGCGAGGCGGTCGAAAAAGCCGATAAAAAATATCACGAGCTTTTGTTTTCGGCGATTGTGTGCATTTTGAAAAACGACAAGGATGCTGAGGAATGTCTTGACGACGTATATAT
>CAZLIB010000199.1:0-2445 GCA_964559465.1 uncultured Lachnospiraceae bacterium | reverse complement strand
CCACCTTTTGAAAAAGGTGGACGAAAACCTTTTATCGCTTGGTTTGTGCGAACATTGTGGGCGATAAATCAAAATTTGAAGCACGGCACATATGCGTCTTCTGCGAAACGCCAAAAATAAAATAAAAATTCAACTAAAAATAAAACTATATAAAAAAGACCGCATAAAAGCGGTCTTTTTATTCTTTGATAATCAACAAAGAACCTTGATCTTGTTGTCAGTGATCTCTGTGATGATATCAATTACCTGAAGAATTACGTTTCCACAACCTGTTACAAGGCAAAGAATACCAACGATGAGAGTTGTTAAGTTCTTTGTTTCAACGTATCTGAGGATTCTGTAAACAGGAGAGATGATTCCGCCAAGGAAAACAAGGAGAATTATCTTCACGAGCTTAGGAAGATTTTCAAAAGTTTCTATAATTTTCATAGTAACAACCTCTTTCTTTAGATTTGTAACTAAATTGTAATACAATTTGCGAAAAATGTCAATAGAAAACGAAAAATTTCTTACCAAAGCACCGGGTTTCCGTCCTCGCCGTAGTGCCAAAGGCGTTGAGAATCCTGCGGTTCTTCCTCGCTATAATAATACGCCGTCGTGCCGCCAAGCTCGGGATTTTCTCCGATAAGTATTCTTGGCATTTCGTCCGAGGAAAATCTGAAATATATCTCAGAAAGAGATGAACAGCCCTCAAACGCACCTATGCTTATACTGGATAAATTCTTTCCGATCACTACCGACCGAAGCTCGGTGCAACCGCCGAACGCGCTCTTTCCAATTGAGGTGACACCATCTGAAAGGTCTATACTTTTAAGTGCAGAGCAACTCTCAAACGCCTGTGCCTCAATAGTTGTTACACCGTATCCGAGCTTGACCGACTGTAATCGACGGCACTGCGCAAACGCAGCAACAGAAATAGCAAGCACCGAATCGGGTATCGTTATACCGCCAAGCGCATCGCAGTTATAAAATGCCTGCCTGCCAATACTCGTAAGCGTGCTTGGCAGATTGACCTCAAACAAACGGCCGCAGTTATAAAACGCCTGACCGCCGATACCAAGAATACCCTCTGAAATATTCGCACTTCTTATATCGACGCAGTTGGCAAAAGCCGCACCGTTAACATTCGTTACGGTATCGGGTACTACGAGGTCGCGAACAAGCTCACCTCCGATAGACAGACGTCTGTCGTAAGGCTGGGCATTTGCCATTATTGGGCTGAATTCTATCGAGCACCAGTGATGGATGCTTTCTATCTCTATTCCCGAAAGGGCAGGACAATCGCCGAAGACTCCAAACCCATATATTTTAACGCTTTGAGGTATGGATATATGCTTAAGAGACGTGCAGCCCTTGAATGACTCCGAGCCTATGTCGACAAGCCCCTCAGAAAGATCTGCCTCCTCCAGAGAGGTGCAACCGCAAAACGCCTTTATTCCTACAGCGGTCGTGCTTTCGGGCAAGGATATGGATCTTAGAGAAGTACATTCGCCAAAAGCCATCATACCGATAGTGGAGAGGCTCCCGCCGAAGGCTATTCTTGAAAGTGAGGAGCAACCAAAAAACGCTTCCTCGTTGATGGAAACGAGCTTTTCCGGCAGATTGATCTCCGTGATAGACGAGCAGCCAAAAAACGCTCTGCCGCCTATAGTTGCAAGATTTTCTCCAAATTCTATTTTTTTGAGTAACTTACAGTTTAAAAACGCTTCAAATCCGATGGACGCAACGGTTGAGGAAAGGCGAAGCTCCGTTAAGGATTCGCAGTTGGCGAATGCTTCTTTGCCTATTCCTGCGATACCCTCGGGAATAGCTATTATCCGCAGCGCCGAGCAGCCCTCAAAGGCGCGATCGGCAACAGACACAAGCGTGTGCGGAAGATTTATTTCAGCAAGAGAGGTGCAACCGGCAAATGCGCGAAAGCCGAGGTGGTCAATCCCCTCACTGATTTCTACGCTTTCAAGCGATGCGCAGTTTGCAAAAGCAGAGTCGCCAACGCTCAAAACTCCATCACCGATTTTAACGTGCTTTATTGAGGAGCAGCCCTCAAAAGCGCTTCTGCCGATGGATTCCACTCCGCCGGGAATACTTATAGTTTCACGCGAGCCGTGGTATTTGACCAACACGCCGCGCTTTATTTCATACATCAACGCATCCTCGGCGTCGGGTGCGACCTCGCCGCCGCAATATACGCAAAGCGGAGCGAGATTTGACACTCTGTTTCCGCAGTAAGGACAATTAATCAATGCCATTCAGTGTACCTCATTTAAAGATTGAGATCGCTGTTTTGCGATTTCAATCTATTTTAGCACACTTTGCCAACTATTGCAAGGGTTTATTTTCGATGGGATTTGACACTGATTTACCGCTTCAAATTTTGATTTATCGCACGATGTTCGCACAAACCAAGCGATAAAAGGTTTTCGTCCACCTTTTTCAAAAGGTGGC
>CAZLIB010000198.1:0-2461 GCA_964559465.1 uncultured Lachnospiraceae bacterium | reverse complement strand
GTTGACTGAGAGGGTTTTTGTTCAAACTATCTCCCCGATAAATCAAAATTTGAAACAGCAAATCTATATAAAAATTCCCTCTTTACTTTTTGCGCGTTTGATGATAAAATATATTCATTACACTAATCCCTTTTGTTTTTGAGGTAAAAATGACTGCTATTTTAAATAAAACCGTTGGTATTCTCACGCTCGGTTGCAAGGTCAATCAATATGAGAGCGAGGCGATTGCCGAGCGACTTGCCGAAAACGGATTTACCGTTCTGCCAAGCACCGAGGAGTGCGATGCCTACATTATAAACACCTGCACCGTCACCGCCGAGAGCGACCGCAAGGCGCGTCAGTTTATTCGCCGCGCTATTGCAAAAAATCCCGAGGCATTCATTCTTGTTACGGGCTGCCTTGCACAAACCAATCCCGAAAATATTGCCGCCATCGCAGGCGTTGACTATATCTGCGGCAATACCGATAAGCTCATTATTGTTGATGCACTCCGCGACCTCTTTGCTCGCGGCGAGAAAAATGCAAAAACTGAAATCTTCGTGCGCAATATCGACAACGCAGGCTTTGAAAAAATGGAAATTAAGCACTTCGACCGCACACGCGCCTACATAAAGATCGAGGACGGATGCGAAAGCAAATGCACCTATTGCATAATTCCCTACGCGCGCGGAAAGATCCGTTCAAAAGCGCCCGAGGAAGTCATTTGCGAGGTAACTCATTTCGTAAAGAACGGTTGCCGCGAGGTCGTACTGACGGGAATCGAAACCGCTTCCTACGGCAAGGACCTTGAAAACTATTCCTTCGCCGACCTGCTTTGCGATATTGATGCCATTGATGGCGATTTCACCATTCGCTTAGGCTCGCTCGACCCCTCTTGCCTTACTGAAAAATTCGTCAACAGAATAAAAGATCTTAAAAAGCTCGCGCCCCATTTTCATATTTCAATGCAAAGCGGCTCTTCAAAAACGCTTCGCAATATGAAGCGCAAATATAATGCCGATCAGGCGCTTGCAAATATGGAGCGACTTCGCACCGCAATTCCCACCGTAAGATACACCACCGATATTATAGTTGGCTTTCCCGGGGAAACGGAAGAGGATTTTTGTGAAACGCTTGAATTTGCAAGAAAAGCAAATTTCCTTATGATACACGTCTTCCCCTTCTCTGCGCGCAAGGGCACTCCTGCCGCAAAAATGGGTGACCAAATTTCGCAGGAGGTCAAAAAACACCGTTCAGCAGAGCTTATCGCTCTTGAAAAAGGCATAAGAAATGCCGAATTTGAGCGCATTTTAGCTGAAAACGGCACGCACACCGTGCTTTTTGAGAGCTTTGAAAAGGGCTTTGCATACGGTCACACGCCCGATTTTCTTGAGGTCTGCGTTAAAAGTGATGCTTCCCTTCACTCGCGGGTGCTTCCTGTGAAGCTCCTCTCTCACAACGGTGAAACTTTTTTTGCCGAAATCGTTGACAATGCTTAATTTTTGTGTTAATATGTTTAAGTAATAAATAAATGCTATGATAGGAAGAAGTAACGTTTTCCCTTTCTTACAGAGAGCTGCCGGTCGGTGAAAGGCGCAGAAATAAAACGCGAAATACATCCTGGAGCTTTGCCCCGAACCAAATTGCAGTAGGCGGCAACGGCGCGACCGTTATATCGCTTAATGAGGAGTGTTTTTAACACTCAAAGCAAGGTGGTAACACGCTAATTCGTCCTTGAACCCAAACGGGTTCAAGGACTTTTTTGTTATAGTAATAAAAAGGAACCCTCTCACCCGCTAAAGCGGGAGCTCTCCCAAAGGGGCGAGCCTTCTAATTGGCGAACATTTGATACAAAAGCCTCTCACTCTGGGAGAGGTGGCTTGCGAAGCAAGACGAAGAGGGCTTTTAAAATCACAAATTCAGTTAACAATTTCATTTCAGATAGGAGAAAAATATGAAAATCTATGAAGAGCTCGTTGCCCGCGGTCTTATCGCGCAGGTTACAAACGAGGAAGAAATTAAAAATATGATAAACGAGGGCAAGGCGACCTTCTACATCGGCTTTGACTGCACCGCAGACAGCTTAACGGCAGGTCACTTTATGGCTCTTACACTTATGAAACGCTTGCAGATGGCAGGAAATAAACCCATCGCGCTTATCGGCGGCGGCACGACCATGATCGGCGACCCCTCGGGCAGAACCGATATGAGAAAAATGCTCACTATTGAGGACATCAACCACAACGCAGAGTGCTTCAAGCGTCAGATGGAAAAATTCATCGACTTTGGCGAGGGTAAGGCAACTATGATCAACAACGCCGAATGGCTCCTTAATCTCAACTACGTTGAGCTTCTCCGCGAGGTCGGCGCGTGCTTCTCGGTTAACAGAATGCTCTCTGCAGAATGCTACAAGCAGAGAATGGAAAAGGGACTTTCCTTCCTTGAATTCAACTATATGATCATGCAGTCCTACGACTTCTAC
>CAZLIB010000197.1:0-2518 GCA_964559465.1 uncultured Lachnospiraceae bacterium | reverse complement strand
GACGTTCAGAACCGTTGCTGCACAGCAGTTTCTGCTATGAAGATGGCAAAGGATATGCTTATCGCTGACGACGAGATCAATACAGTTCTCGTTTGCGGCGGTTACCGTAACTGTGATTTTATCGATTACACAGATAGCGGCGTTTCCTTTATGTTCAACCTTGGTGCCGGCGGCGGCGCGATCCTTCTTAAGAAGAATTACGGCAAGAACCTTCTCCTTGGCACACATCTTATGAGCGACGGTAGCGTTGTTCACACATGTGGCTCAAAGGTTGGCGGTATCAACGAGCCCGTAACTCCTGAAAATTACAAAGAATACGGTATGCTTCGTCTTATGGACTCCCCCAAGATGAAGGGACTTCTTAACACAGTTTCAATGCCCAACTGGTATCACTGCATCGACGAGGCTCTTCGCAAATCAGGCAAGACACGTGCAGATATTGACTATCTTGATATTCTTCATATTAAGAGAAGCGGTCACAAGGCAATGCTTGCGGACCTCGGTCTTCGTGAAGATCAGTCCATCTATCTTGAAGATTACGGTCATATCGGTCAGATCGACCAGATTCTTTCTCTTGAGCTTGCGCTTAAAGAGGGTAAGGTTAAAGAGGGAAGCACAGTGTGCATGATCGCAGCAGGTATTGGATATACCTGGGCTGCAAATATCATTCAGTGGGGATAATTTATGGTTCAGATAATTAACACATTTTTGAGTTCTTTAATTCCTATGTGTGTTACAGCCATTGTAACGATGGCAATTACCCTTATATTCCGAACTTCATTTACGACAAACTTTTCACAGGGCGTTATATCTGCCTTTGGCGCATACGTTGCGGCGTGGGCGATAAGTAAGCTCGGCTTGCCGGTATATGTTGCATTACCGCTATCAATGATAGCGGCAATGCTGGTTGCCGTTCTCGTTGACGTTGGGCTTTTCAGGCGCGGACGGTATGTAAATGCTCTTGGTAAGCAGATAATTACTATGGGACTTATCTCCATCATTACAGGTCTTATTCCCGTAGTGTTCGGCACGATAGAGCAGTATATGATAAATTCCTTCGTAAAAGGCAATTTCACCATTGACGTTGAGGGAAACGTTGACATTTCTGTTACATATAACGCTATTGTGTGCGTTGCGATTACTGCAGTTATACTACCTCTTATATTCATTCTTCTTCGTTATAGCAAATGGGGACTTTCAGTTCGTGCAACAGCATCCAATGAATACGTTGCGGGAATGATGGGTATAAACACTCATGTGGTTACAGCAATTTCTTGGGGACTTGCGGGTGCGCTTGGCGCACTTGCGGCATATATGAGAGCTTCTGAAATCAAGATAGTAACGGGATATTTTATGACAGAATATCAGGTAAGTGCATTTCTTGCAGGTATTCTTGGCGGCTTTGGTACGTTCCACGGTCCCGTTATCTGCGCGTTGCTCATTCCTCTTGCGGAAAATCTGGTATTCGCGGCATTTAATATGCTTGGCCTTTCTGAGCTTACGGGTTGGTCTAAGGTAATCGTTTATGCGATAGCCCTTGTGATTATTTTCTTTAAGCCACAAGGAATATTTGGCAAAAAGATAGCAAGGAAGGTGTGATGATATGAATAGATATTTAAAGAAGAATTACACCTTATTCAATAGGGAAGTTAAAGGAAATGATAAGCTTACTGAAAAAATGAGAAAGCTTATGGCTATTCCAACATTCCAATACTTACTTTTCGGAATATTGATGTGCATAGTTTCGGTGCTTGCAACTAATAAGATCCTGCCTTATTCTTGGCAATCAGCTTTTGCAACGACCTTTGCATTTGCAATAGCAGCTATCGGCTTCTGCTTGCTTATGGGTTATTCGGGACTTGCCTCACTCGGTACAGGCGGATTTATAGGAATAGGAACCTACGCAGTTCATTACGTAATGGTGGAAGCACAGCTTCCATTCATAGTAGCGCTTGCCGTAGCACTTTTGGTTTCAATAGTTATTGGATTAATAGTTGGCTTTATCTCCCTTCGTATAGAAGGTATTTATCTTGCTATACTAACTCTTGCATTGTCAGAGATTTTGAGAACGCTTTATGCGGCAATTGAGCCAAAACTTTCTCTCAGTGCTAAAGACGCAGTTCTTTTCGGAGTTCAATTCCCAAGAACAGGATCATTGATACTGGTTACGGTATTTATGGTCGTAATAATGATACTTACAACAAATCTTATAAACAGTCCTACGGGTCGTGCTATGCTTGCTATGAAGAATAGTACTGCAGCTGCGCAGGCGATGGGTATAAGTCTTATCAAATATCGTCTTATGTCATTCATCATTTGTACGGCATACGCATCTATCTCAGGCGTTCTTCTTATGATGGTAGTTCGTTCGGCAGACGCGACCGACCCGACGGGTTATTATGCGCTCATCACATCGCTCAATATCTTAGCGGCGGTAATCATCGGTGGTTACAAGTCTGTTTGGGGGGCGGTGTTCGGTGCATTCGTTATGTACGGAATAAAGCTTGTAATCTTCAAC
>CAZLIB010000196.1:0-2567 GCA_964559465.1 uncultured Lachnospiraceae bacterium | reverse complement strand
CATCACAGCGTTATCCAGAACCTTTTCAAATCTTCGTTTTCGTTTGGTTCGTGTACCGTGGATTCGTAAACGCCACCATTTGCAAGGATGGTCTTTTCGCTTCCGATATTGCCTTCAATACAAGCAATCAGCACTTTGTCAATTCCAATATCACGGCAGAACGGGAGTGTCAATTTCAGCATTTCCTTGGCATAGCCCTTGCGTCTTTCGCTCGGTCTTACAGAATAGCCGATATGACCTGCGTATTTTTCGAGATATTCATTAAACACGTGTCTTACTTGAAGCATCCCTACAAGTCTGTTGTCGCTCTTGCGGATGAAAAGAAATTGTGTGGCTGGAACTAGATCTTCGGGAACGTTTTTCGGATCCTCCCGTTCGATACTCATTTTTATGAATTCTTCCGGATTTGCTGTTTTTCTTAGTGCACCGCAACCGTCCATAGAGTCCCCTGCATCAAGGAACTCTTGTCTGTATTGGGCGATCTGACTTGCGTACTCACTTGTCGGCCGCATCAAAATAAATTCTTCCATAATGTGTTCACCTTTATTATTTCAAATCATATAGCCATTTGCCGTCTTTCTGATAGTAGAAAAATTCGCTCAAATCGTCCTCTGTAAAAACACGGAGCATATCTTTCATATCAAGCGAAAGATTGAGATTTGAAAGATTATCAATATCTTCCCACCATACTTCTCCCTCGTTTGATGACTTTAAGTTCCCAGAAAATTTGTTCGTTTTATAGAATAGAACAACATATCTGGTTTCATTTTCGCGCCAATCCTTAATGCCGCATATTTGAAGATTTGATATAGTCAATCCGGTTTCTTCAAATATCTCTCTTATCGTAGAGTCAGCAAATGATTCCCCAAGCTCAACATGACCGCCCGGAAATGTAATGCCGGGCCAGTCCTTCTTTTTTCTATCAATAACTACAACTCTGTTTTCGTCATAGATCATACACATATTGGTGAATTCGACTTTTTCCGTTTTGCTCATATGTAACTCCTGTAAATCAAAACGGCAATATAAATTGCCGTTTTGGATTTTAATTAATTGTTATATCCGTTTGGGTGGTTTTTATGCCAGTTCCAAGCACTTGATATTATTTCCTCAAGCGAGTTGTGAACGGGGTTCCAGCCAAGCACTCTCTTCGCTTTTTCGCTTGAAGCAACAAGGCGTGCGGGGTCGCCTGCGCGTCTAGGGGTTTCAACTGCAGGGATCGGATGTCCTGTAACCTTTCTCGCAGTTTCAATAACCTCTCTTACAGAATAACCAACGCCGTTACCAAGATTGAAAATATCACTTGTGCCACCGTTAAGCAAGTATTCCACCGCGAGAATATGTGCCTGCGCCAAATCGGTAACGTGAATATAGTCACGAATACAAGTTCCGTCGGGCGTGTCATAGTCCGTACCGTAAATTGATATCGCTTCCCTCTTTCCGTTGGGCACTTGAAGAATGAGAGGAATAAGATGGCTCTCGGGATTGTGAGCTTCACCTATGTTTCCACACTGGTCAGCGCCACAGGCATTGAAATAACGCAAGGAAACGAAATTCATTCCGTGTGCTTCGCTTGTCCACTTGAACATCTTTTCCATAGCGAGCTTTGTTTCGCCATAAGGGTTTGTGGGGCAAGTTCTATCACTTTCAAGAATCGGGATATTTTCCGGCTCACCATATGTAGCAGCAGTCGAAGAAAATACTATTTTCTTAACGTTATTTGCAACCATAGCGTCAAGGAGTACCTTAGTGCCGTAGATGTTATTTTCATAATATTTAAGAGGATTTACAACGCTTTCACCAACGAGTGAGAAAGCAGCAAAATGTACGATCGCATCGATCTTTTCAGTCTTGAAAAGATTATCAAGAAAAGCAAAATCGCGGATATCGCCCTCATAAAATCTTGCCTTTTCGGGAATAGCTTTTCTATAGCCCGTAACAAGACTGTCAACTATAACAACGTCGTGTCCTGCCTTGATAAGCTCAAGCGCGGTGTGAGAGCCGATATAGCCCGCTCCGCCTGTAACCAAAATTGCCATAGGTCACTTCCCTCCTTATTTCCAAAGATGCTCGGGGTAAACACCCTCTTCGATGAGCTTTTTAATGCCTGCAACAACTGCGGGTTTATCCTGCGCGTACGTTACGCCGAGCCAGCAAGCGTTCGTGTTGTAAACAACTACGTCGCAAGTGTCGCTCTTGATCATAACGTCAACTACGTCGGTGAGATAGGATTCGTCCTTTAAGGGATTTTTAATGTTATGCAAGAATCTGTCAAATTCTGCGCTGAGATGTGGAAACAACTCGGGTGTAAAGCCCCAGCAGTTCATAGAAACAACCGTTTCAAGATCAAGTGATATCTTCTTATCGCCGTCAGGATATTCTGCCTTTCCATTACCTACAGGGACAATCTCCTTAGCTTCAACAATATTGACAAGGTGTCCCTTTTCGTTAATGTTGCAAACACCGCGGTTTACTGCACCATGCTCTGTAACGGTGTTTTTAAGCTTATAACCGGCCATGCAGAACTGAGGCTTACCTGTGTGTCTTTCAACCTTTTTAAGATGCTC
>CAZLIB010000195.1:0-2572 GCA_964559465.1 uncultured Lachnospiraceae bacterium | reverse complement strand
GTCTGGTATTCCAGGCGGCGGGCATAACGGAGAACATATAGTTAACCTGAATGATCTCACCGGTGGGTCCAACGATACCTGCAGAGTTGATTGCAACGTTGATAAAGTGAATTATGGTATAAACGGTAAAAGTGATAGCCAACGTTGTTTTGATGGTCCTGAAATCTGTGTCAACCAGCTTGAGTGCAAAAAGAAGAATGAGAATTCCTACACCAAGCACATGTGGAAAATAGTAAAAGAAGAACTGCCAGCTAAAGAGCTTTACATTAGCCATATTCGTATTGAGAACAAGTGCAATGCAAGAGCCGGACGACCAGAGAAGCAAAAGATTGCAGCACCACTTCTTTCTGAAAAGAACCGCGAAGGGAAGAAGCATTGCGTTGAGCGACCAAAGATGTAAGGGGAGATGCTCCCAAGGACTGTTAGACGCCAAAAGATTATAAATGATCGCGCCGATCCCAGCGAATGAGAGAATGAAGAGGATGAGTATCTGCTTTTTGCGCGTTAATTTTCTTAATATTAAAAACAAAGCCACGTTTATAATCACTGCAAAAATCAATGTAGCGATATGTATTTTTCCAAACGAGCCCCAAGTCCAATCAAACATAATATCCTCCAAAAATATATTAAAGCATGTATAAAATTTCTTAAGACATATATAAGTATCATAACACAAAAAGAAGGAAATGTCAATAAAGATGTAAATTTTATCTTAAATAACAACAAATTGTGATTATTTTTTGATTTTTTGTATACAATTACATTTTGAGGAGCGAGAGTGCTAAAAATCAACGGAAATTGAGAAAAAAATTTAAAAAAACTATTGACAAAAGGGTGAAAAGGTGATAAATTAGTATTGCAATTTGGCACTCGAAGCAAAAGAGTGCTAAAAATGAAGGAGAGGAAACAAGAATGAGTGCTTTTGACAAAGAATTGAGCCAAAGAAAAAAACAAATACTCAAAGCGGTAGTTGAAGCGCACATTGCCGCGGGCGAGCCCGTCGGCTCAAAGTTCCTCGTGCAGAACCAGCTTCTCTCTTGCTCGTCTGCAACTATAAGAAATGAAATGGCAGAGCTTGAGGAGATGGGGTATCTTGAGCAGCCCCATACGTCAGCGGGACGTGTGCCAAGCGAGCTTGGCTACCGTTTTTACGTTGACTCGTTGCTTCAGCACTATGCTATGACCAATAAGGAGATAGAGGAGATAAACTCCTTGCTCAAGGTCAAGATGGGCGAGCTTGATAAAATTCTTGAGGTTGCCTCAAGGGTTGCATCAAATATTACTAATTATACAGGTATCGCAATCAAGCCAAAGCAGTCCTTTGTAAAGGTCCTTAAATATGAGATAGTTGGCATAGACGCGCGTCAATTCGCAATAGTTATGATACTTTCAACCGGTGCTATAAAGACCAAAAAGGTCAAGGTTCAGTATGAGATTGACGAATTTTCTCTCGGTCGCCTTTCAAGTGCGTTAAACGCATATCTTACAGGTCTTTGTGCCGATGAGATAACACTCACCTCGGTTATGAATCTTGAACGTGCCATGGGTGACGATACCTTGCTTGTAAACTCAACCATCAAGGCAATTTACGAAACAATGAGTGAGATAGACGGCGGTGAGCTTCATTACAGCGGACTTAATCATCTTTTGCAGTATCCCGAATATTCCGACGTGAATAAATTCGGTGAGATAATAAATACATTTGAAGAGAAGGATCAGATCCTTGATCTTGTTTCGGGCGGAAGCGAGAAAGATATCAACGTGCTTATTGGCTCTGAAAACAGTGTGAACGTTATGAAGGATTCCGCAATAGTGTTCAAGCAGATAAAAAAGGACGGTAAAACGATCGGTGCTATCGGCGTTGTTGGTCCCAGACGAATGGACTATGCAAGAGTTCTTGCAACACTGAACGAGCTTAGTGAAAATATAACCGATCTTATTGAAGATAAAAGATTTTTAGGAGAAAGCGGAGGAGATACAAGTGCAGGAAGAAATTAAAAATCCGGAAACGGTTGAAGAAACAGTTAAAGCTGACGACAATAAAAAAGATAAAAAGAAGAACAAAAAGGCAGATGCAGAAATTGCAGAGCTTAAAGAGAGCATTCTTACAAAAGAAAAAGAGCTTGCAGAGCTTAACGATAAGTATTTGCGACTTTATGCAGAATACGATAACTTCCGCCGCAGAAGTGCTAAGGAAAGAGAAGCGATCTACTTTGACGCAAAGAGCGATACTTTAAAGAATATTCTCCCTATTCTTGATAATATGGAGAGAGCAACAGCATTTACCGAGGCGGACAAAATTCTTGAGGGTATGAACCTTATCCTTAAGAGCTTTAACGAAAATTTCGCAAAAATGGACGTTAAAGAAATTGAGGCTCTTGGAAAAACGTTTGATCCCAATGTTCACTATGCGGTGATGCACGTTGAGGACGAATCCTTCGGCGACAACGAGGTCGTTGAGGTGCTTCAAAAGGGCTATATCTGCGGCGATAAGGTTATAAGATACGCGATGGTAAAGGTCGCAAACTAATTTTGTAAAAATTTAATTTAAATATTTGGAGGAAAAATTATT
>CAZLIB010000194.1:0-2586 GCA_964559465.1 uncultured Lachnospiraceae bacterium | reverse complement strand
CGACGGTCATTCCTACCATGGGGTTGTTACCTGCGCCGATGAGACCCATCATTTCGACGTGAGCGGGAACGGAAGAAGAACCTGCGAACTGTGCGTCGCCGGTACAGGATAGGACTATGCCCGAAAATGCAAATCCACCCGCCACAAGCGGGTGGATTTTTATTTTAAAACATTATTTGATATGTTTGAAATTTTTGAGGAGCAATTCTCCCCAGCCGAGGTCTATCATGGTGTATTCAAGTAACCTGCAAATTCCGAATCCAAGCACGCCAAGCGCGGCAAAAAATATGCTTGCGAGATCGAAGAGAACGGCAAAAATCATAAATCCACATAAAACAATGAGGGAAAGTATTGCCAAGATGACCGCAAATATTAAAATGAGCAGGGGAAGAACCATCAGAATTCCGCCTATTCCGTCCAACGCGCCGGTTCCCGTAACCACCGCGATAACAAGCACGGTGGCGTACAATCCTATCCACACGAGCAGAATCGTAAGAATATTATCTAAAATAAATCCATAGATTGCACAGAGTGCGGGCCAGATGATATTCCATATGTTTGCAAATCCCGCTGCCGCAGCCTTTGTTGTGGAAAAGGGCTCTAAATTGAGAAAGTAATCGGTAGCATCCGATTCGCCGTAGATGAACACGATGAGCTGCTCGTAAATATTGGATTCGCCGTCGGACTGAGTTTCGCAGGACATACAGAGAACGGCACTTACGCAAATTGCCAAAATCAATAAAATACACGATAATTTTTTCATAGACATTTCTCCTATCAACAAACGTTAAGCTTCGCTTACACGGTGAGAGCGGCAAGCCACACCAGCAAAGAATTAAACAAATATATAATTGCAAGAAGTATAAATCCTACGGCATAGCACACCATAAGAATGAGGTCGTAGAGAAGCATAGCGACGATGCAGACAAGGTAAACCAATATAGCCGCAAGCCAAGCCGCCCAGTTTGATATTACGGCAAATCCCAGGCCTATCCAGCTCAGCGGATCGTCGGCACGCACGTCCTTGACCACCTCGGCTATCTCGGTGAATGCGTTGATCAGCTTTTTAACGTATACCTCGGTCTGCATAAAGATCTTGAAATGTGACATCTGCTCCGCAAACGCGTTATCCTCGCCAAGTACACTGAAAATAATCTCGTCAACAAAGCTGTCTGATTCACTCACATCGCAGGCGGTTAGGGCAACGGGCGTAAGGAACAGAAATAAAATCAATAATAACGTAGTAAGCTTTTTCATAAAAAACGCTCCTTTAAAGTAATGTATATTTGCCAAAAACTTTTTAGCAAGCACATTATACTGCATTTTGCGGTAAAAGTCAATACCGCAAAATGCGGTTTGGTATAATTTTTGTACATATTTCGATAAATGGAGTTGATTTTATGTATAAAAGGATAAGGGATTTGCGTGAGGATCACGACCTTACGCAGAAGGAAATGGCAAAAAGCCTCAATTGCTCCCAGCAGGTTTACAGCAATTACGAGCTTGGGCAAAGGGATATTCCGACTGACGTTTTAATTAAGCTTTCAAGATTTTACGGCGTTTCTGTTGATTATATTCTTGGTATCTCAGACGATCCCGCAATAAAATAAAGCCTTCTCAAGCGAGAGGGCTTTTTTGTGTGAGCTTGTATAATCTTCGTGGGGGCATTCCGTGCACCCGTGTTCGCGGAAAAGTAACTTTGCCTATGGAGTGTCGTAAAGACTCCATCGTAGATCCATGCGCGCTGAAGCGCTTGGTTTTGTCCGTTCCACTTTGCTCCACTGTCAAAACTTCGTCTCGGGCGTTGCCCTCTCTCAGGATGCCGCGCGGATAGTGTTGCCCTCTCTCAGGATGCCGCACAAGTGCACGAATGCAATCATTCGGCGCGGAATCTATGTCTTACAAAAAACCACGCGTCATCCTCGAGGGAGTTATGCCCAAGATTCTTCGCTGCGCTCGAGAATGACACCTACGGTGTCGGGCACAACGACCGAAGGATCTTGCGTGGAGTACAAACTAATACCCCGATAAATCCCAATTTATCATTGACAACACACATCAAATTGTGTATAATAAGTCAAAAAATGAATGGTGGTGTAAAAATGAACGCGATTTTCAAGGTAAACGGAAGAGTTATTGAAACAGAGAGACTTATTTTGAGGGCTTTTAATGAAGCAGACCTCAATGATTTTTACGAATACGCATCCGTAGAGGGCGTTGGTGAGAGAGCCGGCTGGCAACACCACGAAAGCATAGAAAAAAGTAAGGAAATTCTTGATAGATTTATCAGCGAGGATAAAACCTTTGCCATTTGCTTAAAGGAAAACGGCAAGGTTATCGGTTCTCTTGGTATTGAAAAATACAGTTTGGAGGATAAATTGACAGAATTTGACGGTTATCGCGGCAGGGAGATCGGCTATGTTTTGTCCAAGGATCATTGGGGCAGGGGACTTATGCCCGAGGCGGTGCGCGCCGTTATGGATTATTTGTTCAACGATCTTAACTATGATTTTTTGCTGTGCGGTTATTACAATTTCAACACGCAATCGAAAAAAGTGCAAGAAAAGTGAGGCTTCAAGCCCTATC
>CAZLIB010000193.1:0-2588 GCA_964559465.1 uncultured Lachnospiraceae bacterium | reverse complement strand
GCTTATGTGGTTCTGCGAAGTACACCTCTGTATTAAGATTTTGCTCCAAAATTTTAAACTCTGAAAACTCCGACCCGTTATCTAAAGAAATGCTTTTGACAGGTTTATTATTGATTATCTATTTATATACCTATCCTTTGCCTCCACATAATCCATAGCTCTTTTCATTATCAATAACACTTGTGTTCACCGCTCCTTTACACAACATAAACGGAATGTATTTTGGACCAATCGGTCCATAAAATCATATCCTTTGCGCTCTTATCATCCATACCGATCAAATTTTCCTCAAGCTCTTGAATAACCTTGATATCTTTGTTTAAATAAGAATAAATGAGCTTTTGTGTCGTTTTGAGCCTTTCGATCAAGCCGCCTATGCGTATGTCGTGAGTCTGAAATCCGTTGGATTTATTCTCGTTCATCCAAACGCTGTAAAAACACGCTTTAAAAACCTCAATTCTATTGATTAATTCGGGAATTTCGATATCAGCTATATCTTTTAGAATCAGTTCTTCATTGGTCTGATACGCTCGGCGTATCCGCAAGCCCAGATCCCATTTGATTTCCAAGACCTCGCACAGCAATCTCAATTCCTCGAACATACTGCTTTCATAAATTTGCGTACTGCCTGCGATTCTACTCAATTCTTTCTTGTAAAGATCTATTGCTCTTGCTAAATCGAATTTTTGAAAAATACCGTCATAATACCCCGACAAAGGATCGTTATACAAAAGTACCTTAGGGAGTGTCCCAAAAAGATAGCTCTCTTCAAAATCGCATAAAGAAAGAAAATCCATATCAGCAGTCATATAATCCTTAAGAGATATACCATATTGCCTTTCCATCACGAAATTGATTTTTTCGTCGGTTATTTCATCTCCGTATATGCTCAAGGAATACATAATAACCGAAGGAAGAGTGCTGAAAACAGATGCTTCTGCTCCGTCATCACTCCAAGCGGTCAATATTATTGTTTGTACGTCATACTCATGGCAGGCGTTCAGCATCCTTCTACTGACAGTTAACGCCTTTTTCGTAGAGGGATTCCATCCGGACCATTTCCATGCTCCGCCGGCAAAGATAATCTCGTTCCCTGTTTTCAGGTGGTTGAGAAACATATTGTCAATAAGCTTTTCATCCCTGCTCAGATAATCCCAATAAACGAGTCCAATCTCCTTGGGAATTTTTTTACACATATCACTTGGAATCTCTTGCGTTGCAGAATAATAATATCCTCCAAACGCCTCACTAAAATACATATCGCTCCACATTTCAGCAGTAAAACCGTATTTTTGGGCAATTTCAATAACTTTACTGACGTGTCTGTTAAGTAGCTCGTAGCGATTGACATAACCGTTCTTATCCATATATTTTCCGCGGCCAACCAAATACGCCTCGTCCATACCTATATGAATATGCTTGGATTTAAACGTGTTGCTGACGGTTGAAAATATGTTGTCGATCAGCTCATAAGTCCTGTCGTCATCAATCAATAAAATATCCGTGTTGTCTCGGCATAAGGAATATTCGGGCCACTTAAATATGCAATTCAGATGCGCCAAGGTTTGAATACATGGTATTATGCTTATTCCAAGATCGTTCGCATAAGCATCAATCTGCTGAATCTCCTGTTTTGTATATCGACCGCGCAGATATCCGTAAAATGTCTCATTTTCAATGGATAAAACATCCTCGGTATAAAGATATACTCTATTATATCCATAGGATGCAAGTCTGAGAAAAAGCTTTTTAAGCGTTTCAGTTGTGGGAACTGCATTCCTTGCCGTATCAATGAGATATCCAAGATGCTTTGCTCTTTTCTTTTGAGAAATTTCAGTAATTTGATTTCTATATGTAGAAATATAGCCAAATGCCTTCATTAAATCATCAAGCCTTGAATATCTTACGGTATATTTTTTGCCCTCTCTTTTTACAGAAAAGCCTTCAAGATCACACTTTACGATATCAATATCATATTTTTCGATTTTCAAGTAAGTCAAAAGATCGCGAACTGCTTGAGAACAGTTAGTTGAATCCATATTTCCTCCTCATTTAACAAGAAGCTACATTTTTTCTATTTGCAAAATCCCATCATTTGCTATCAATTTAGCAATTCGTGCCGTTCTGCATTCAGTTTTACAGTCATCGGATGCATCTCTGCCGTGATAAATAATATAGCGTTGACCGTTTATCTTTATAGTGCTATTATGACCTGTTCCGAGTTCAACACCGTCCGAAGACAAAAGAGGAAAATACGTTTCATTGTCGGGATATTTAAAAAAGGTAATTTCTTTCAAATCATCGGAATCATCTTTAGCTCTGCTATATCCGATATAATAGTTATTATTTTCAAAACAGTTTCCCGAATACAGTAAATAATGCCATCCGCCCTCAGAAAAATAGCTTGCTCCTTCTACAGTGTGCCAATGTTCTCCTTTTTTAAATCGGTCGCAACAGTATATTTCTTCATCCAAGGTAGGGGATACTGCAGTGTGAGGATCAACAAGCCGTTCGGCATTAAAGTCCAGATAGCCTTTGATAACATCCCAGTCAAGTTCAGAACGCAGATAGTAGTATTCCGCGTACCA
>CAZLIB010000192.1:0-2594 GCA_964559465.1 uncultured Lachnospiraceae bacterium | reverse complement strand
TCTCGATTTTTTTATTGATCTCAAAAAAATGGTTTAAAAAATGCTCTTGTGTTTCGCTTATTTTGTCGGAAAGAATATTTTCATTATACAAAATATCAGACAAACAAGGAGAGGGGAGGTAAAAATCCTTACAAAAGGAGCGCATTTTGGGATCTGCGGAAATGGTGACCGTTGGCACACCGCATACCACACAAAAAAGCGCGCCGTGATATCTTTGACACAGAGCAAAGCACGCGCCGCGCACCTCCATCATCAGGTCGCGCTCACTTCTTGGGACTATTATTTCGGCATTATTTAAAAGCTCGGAAAGCTTTCTCGCCGTACCGCCGTCCTCACGTTCATTGAGAACAAAAAGCTTTGCTTTGGCGCAAAATCTTTTTTCTATCTCCTTCAAAACACGAGCAATATCGCTCAAATCCTTATCATCATTCACTTTCACCCCCCTCGAGCAAAGATTGAACACAAAAAACCGTTCATCAGACTCTGATAACTCACAATTTATCAACCTTTGATTGATTTTTCTTGCACCAATCAGTGCAGGATCGGGAATGAGTAATACCTTTCTATGCGGTAAAAAATATTTTAAAAGCGCCCTTGAGGTGTTATCGCGAACACTTATAAGATCAAAACCGTCTATCACGTGGGCAACAATGGGCATAGCCGAAAAGCCACACCGCCCTTCAACGATCGGTCCGATGCCGTTTGCGAGCATTATCGTATTGCGACAAATATGATTTGAAAAGCAAATAACAGATAAATAATAAGCCAGAGAAGCGTTCGAGGTAAGATTTTGCAAAAGTGATCCCCCGCCGAATATAAATAGATCGGCGCCTGCCATTTTCTTTACATTTTTCACTATATTTTTATCCGTCAAAACGGTAATTTCCGTCTTGCACGATCCCTCGCCAATCCTTTTCTTTATGGAAGAAAGTATAGCCTCATCGCCAAAATTTCCCCTTCCGTAGTATCCACAAAGCACCACTCTTTTCGAAGGAAAAAGAGGCTCTCCCCTCTCTCTTTTGACCCTTTGAACAATACTCTTATAAAAAGCAAGCGTTTTACGTGCCATTTTCTTTGCGCTATAGTTATTTTTAACTACCGATTTTGAGAACGCACAAATGTGAGCGCGCTCCTCGCCCGGCATATCAAAATATTTGCATATTTCATTTAAGAACTCGCTTTCGTCGGAGAGAGAACGTGCGCCGCGGCAAGTGAAATTAGAATTTTGGGCAATCGCAAGATTATTGTCGTCAAGCAGACCGAGATATCCCTCGTCTCCAAGCAATATTGCCGCCATTCCGTGTGCCATCGCTTCAAGCGCTGCGCGCGATACACCCACAAAAAGTGTTCCCTCGTCAAAATAAAGTGCGGGGTCATCTGCACCTCCGACCACATTTATCAACTTGCGATTGATTTCAAAATTGATTTCAAGCGATTTTCGAAGAATTTCGGGGTATTCCGAGCCACCTCCAACGATGGTAATTTCCAAATCAGGATATTTTTGTGCAAGCCGCGGTGCGACCGCGCATAAGAGATGGGCGGCGAGCGAGCAATCGCCGTCAAGTCGGCTCACAAACACGATTTTTCGGGAAGCATCGAAGATTTCAGGGGAAGCTTTTGTTGAATTATCGGTTTTACTCGTGTCGTCGTGGACGCCGACCTCCACGGTTTTTGCGGACAGCCGCGAGGGTTGTGCGAATTTCTCAATTTGTTGCTGATTAGCAATTGTCGCCCCTGCGGAATTTTGAGATAACGGCGGAGCAAGGGTCGGGCGGCAGAGGCTCCAACCGCGCGCCCCCGCAAAGCCGCGCTTGCTCGCTTCGGGGACTCCGTCGTTACCTTTAAAATACTTGTCAATTTCGCTCGGACGCTCAAACTTCGTTTTAGGCGCGGGCGTACTCGACTGTGCGTTTTGTTGGCTATCGAAAACGGCAGTGTGTGCCTTTTCGTTCTCGGGTAAAAGTCTCACACCGTTTTCGATCACAAGTATCTTGTCAGTCGCAACCTGCGAGTGCTTGATAAGATGATTTTTTATATCCTCGCTCACCGCGATCGTGCCGTCGCCCCACTCCGAAATGAGATTTCTTGGGAAATCCATTGAAAACATAGCGTGTGCGGTGGTCACGAGGGGCAAATTGTATTTTTTGCACGCGCCGGCGGCAAGGAGAGCCGTTCTGCGCGTGTGCGCGTGGACCATATCAGGGTGCTCTCGCGCAATATAGTGCGAGATAAGCTCGCGTGCGGCGGAAACACGTAGGGCAAGGGGCACTTGAACGTCAGCACATCCATCATTTCTTCCCGAAATATTGGGCAGGGAAAGATGTTTAACACCTTGTTTCTTCAATTTTTCCGCAATTTTTCCGCCCGACGAGGCAATTACCACCCTGTGTCCCGTCCTTGTCAGCTCGGCAGCAAGAGTTTCCACATGCGTTTCCGCGCCGCCGACGCGAAGGGAATCTATAAGCATAAGTATTTTCATAGCGCATCTCCCATTTTACCTTTTATTTAACTCTGCCTTGGTGCTTCAAATTTTGATTTGTCGTGCAGTTAGTTAATGTGGGATCAGGGGGAATTTTAAGGAAATTCCCCCTATA
>CAZLIB010000191.1:0-2594 GCA_964559465.1 uncultured Lachnospiraceae bacterium | reverse complement strand
GAATAAGAATAATTTTTGCTGGAGTATCGAATATAATATCTATCTCCCGATGTAATACTTACTTCCTCTGAATATTCGGAATACTGATCGGTATAAACGTTTAGGGAAAGTGTGGCTTCGCTTTCGTTTATCACGATATCGTAAGCGGCGTCGATTCCGTCACACGCGGCGTAGATATCAATCGCGCCTCCGAGGATCTCCGCCGTTCCGCGTTGGTTTCCTTTATCGGAGATATCGGTATTTGAAGTCTTGATGCCGTCACCGCGCGACGCGATCAGCTTCAGCGTTCCGCTTTTCACGGTAACGCTATCGTTTCCTTTCAGAGCGTTATCCTCACAGATAACCGTGAGCGTAAGATTTTTGATCTCCAGATCATCCTTGGTATGAATACCGTTGTTATTTTTGGATTCTACGGTAAGCGATCCCTTTCCGCCAATATCGAGATCACATTCTGCGTGGATCGCGCCCGCATATTGCGTTTCGTCATTCTCCGCAACAGTCTCTCGCAGATCGTAGATGAAATTGTCATAATCCTTTTTTGCTGTAAGCGTTACCTTACCACCGCCGAGAATAACGATAGGGCTGTTATCCTCGCACGATATCGTAAGTCCACGCATTTCAAGCTCGAATTTGTAGTCGTCACTCACATCGATCACGATGTTTCCGATCAATTCGCCGGAAATGGCATATACTGAATCTGCCGTGATCGAGGTAAAGGTGATTGTCGTTCCGTCGATTGAATAACAACCGTCACTTCCCTCAACGCAGATGATCGATACCGTTGATTCGCTTTCCTCAAACTCCGCGTGGAGCGTACGGTTTTCTTTTATATCCGATACGGTATATTTTTCCGATGCTTCAACTTCAATGCCGTCCAGCGCGAGCGAGGAAACCGCATACCCAAGATCTGCCTTGAAGGTTACCGTAAGCGATTCTCCGTAATTTACGTTCACCGTACCCAAAGGATCCGCCGAGCCGTGCTCGCCTACCGTTACCGTTACGGTAAGCTGTGTGGCGTCGATATGCACGACAGCCGCCAAGGATGCGTATTCGTCCGCATCTGCAGGTGTGAATATGACCCGATAATATCCGCTTTCGGTAATGACGGTATTTTCGTTCGCCCAAGCAAAGCATCCCTCCACGTTTGCCTTTCCACCCGTAAGGGTGATCGACGAAAGCGTCTGCCCGACATAGATCACGTCATTCGCAACGGTCGGGAGGGAAGATATAACGGTTTTCTTGCGGATAACCGTGTGTCCGCACTTGCAGGAGTAGGAGGCATAAGCTGTATCTTCATTGCTTGAATCCTCAACAAGCTCATATCCGTGAGCCTCTTCTTCCGATTTTAAGTCGTTATATCCTTCATCAAGGCAAGCATACCAGTGCGTATTGTCGTCATAACTCAATTCGTCGCTATAAGAATGTGTAAGCATTGGTATGGTTTCGGTTATTTCATAATCGCACGACGTACATTTATAGGTAATCTTTCCTGCTTCGGTATACGTTGCGTCAATACGTAAATATTCTACGATCTGGTGCGTATGATCACCATCGTTGCCCGGAGCGTTCGGCTCGATATTGGGATTACATGATATCAAAGCAAGGGATAAAAGCAATATGATGACCAAAAAGCAAGATATAAATCGTTTTCCGTTCATTTTGTATTCCTCCTCTATTTTTTAAGATGTGTTTCTTAACATAGTTACTAAAAGCGTTGAAGCAGATTAATATATACAATCAGTAAGAAATAATACATTCTTTCGTAATCACAATACTGTTCAATACCATCAGCTCTCCTTTGCGAATCACCGTAAAGACTAACGAATCGCCCACATGAACGTCCAACATCAGGTCGATAATATGGTACTGCCTTGTAATCTCCTTCGTAAATATTTCCTTTGTTTCCGCTTCGGTTACGGAAACAGAAACGATCACGTCGCCTTCTTGCAGTACTCCCTCAGCGAGAGCGCCATCGGCGACATCATAAACCGATACGGTTTCTTCTATATGGATATACCCGGTCTCCGCATCATACACAGCTCGTGAACCGCTTGCGCTGACCGTGATACCGAGCATACAGCGTTGAACCGTTTCCACTTCAGTTTCATAACAATATTTTATAATATTTTCTGCAACCGAGACCGCAACGTTTGAGGGAATTGCGTAGCCAATGTTGTCAACACCATCATCAACGATCTTGGCGTTCACGATACCGATTAGATTTCCTTCCTCGTTGAACAGTCCACCGCCGCTATTACCCGAATTAACCGCCGTATCCACGCGCATGACGCGGAAGGAGACCGTAGTACTTCCGTCCGCAGCCGTCATTGTGATGTACTCAGAATCCACACTAACTGCGCCGAAGGATGCGGAAATGCCATAACCCTCAGCATTTCCGACAGCAATTGCTGTATTACCTACCACGACCTCGTCGGAATTTGAAACATCAATCTCTGCGGCGCAGGAGCTTTTCAATACTTCGCTATCATCTATAAACAATACCGCGATATCATAATACAGAGATCCGCCGACGTAGGTTGCCTTCATTGCCATATCATCATCCTCAGAGCCGTAAAGATATACGCTGATATCGT
>CAZLIB010000190.1:0-2637 GCA_964559465.1 uncultured Lachnospiraceae bacterium | reverse complement strand
CCTTCAGCCTCGATCGTCTTCTCAGAACCGTCCTCAAGAGCCTCAACCTTCTTAGCTGTGTGTCTGGGGAAGGATTCGTCGATAACGTCGAGAAGTGTCCAAACACCCCAAAGCTTTGTAGCCGCGCCGCAAAGCACGGGAACGATCTCGCCGCGAATAACACCCTCGTGAACTGCGTTAAGAGCTTCCATGGGAGTGATCTCCTCGCCCTCAAAGTACTTCATCATAAGATCTTCGTTTGTAGATGCAACCGCTTCCATAAGCATATCGCGGTATTTTTCCATAGCCTCTGTGTTCTCTTCAGGAACGGGCTGAACGGAATGCTGACCCTTATCGCTGAAAACGTGAGCTTCCTGCTTAATAAGGTCGATAGCACCAAGAACCTTGCCGTCCTTAACCATGGGGATAGTAAGAGGACAGATATTCTTACCGAATCTTTCGTGGAGAGAGTCAAGAACTCTTCCGAATCTTGCCTCGTTGTCGTCAAATTTATTGATAAAGAATGCTGTAGGAAGGTCTGCTTCACGAGCATAGTCCCAAGCAAGCTCTGTACCAACCTCGATACCTGCCTTACCGTCAACGAGGATAAGAGCAGCATCGGCAACTCTAAGTGCCTGCTTTACTTCACCGACGAAGTCAAGGAAGCCGGGTGTATCAAGAACATTGATCTTTGTGTTCTTCCACATAAAGGGAGCAACCTTTGATGCGAGTGAGAAGCCACGCTTGATCTCCTCGGGATCGTAGTCGCAAACAGTGGTACCGTCAGTAATGTTACCAAATCTGTCAGAAGCACCTGCAACGTGAAGGAGCGCCTCAACAAGAGATGTCTTACCGCTTCCGCTATGACCGAGGAGTGCGACGTTTCTGATTCTTTTTGTTTCAATGTTTTGCATAGGAATTTACCTTGTCCGAACATGCCGGACCCTTTCGAATTGATATGTAAAATGCTAAATTATTAACCAAAATTAATATTTCGGGCAATTATTTTCCATCTTGCCTACTATTATACACATTTTTCGCCTGTTTTTCAAGAGTTTTCTTGATATTTATCAACATCGAATGTAGAAATTTAAAGTTGATTTTTGTGCATTTTTCACATTATTTTGTTTAGATTAGATAAAAAACAATAAAAAATAAGTATATATTTTCTTAATCGCTATGGACAATTTATTTTTTTTGTGTTATAATAATATGATTATTTCAATTTTGGAGGAAATATGGAGATAATTCCCTTGCCCACGGTGGGCTTTGCTTCAAATTGCTATATTGTTCATAACGAAATTGAAGCATTTGTTATTGACCCCTCAATTTCTGAAAAAAAGATAATAACAAGGCTTAATGAGCATGGACTGGCTTTGAAAGGCATACTTCTAACGCACGGTCATTTCGACCACATCTGGCAAGCACAGGAGCTTCGCGACGCGACGGGAGCACCACTTTACGTCCACAAGCTTGATGCTGAAATGCTGACTGACTCAAAAAAGAACGCATACGCAACCTTTACAGGTCAAGATTTTGTAATATCTAAGGCGGATTTTTTGCTTGACGACGGAGATATGATCGCTTTGGGCGACGAAATAATAAAGGTCATTCATACTCCGGGACACACGAAGGGCTCGGTATGCTTCGACACGGACGATTGCCTTCTCACAGGTGATACTCTTTTCGCTGAGGGCTTTGGCAGATACGACCTTTATGGCGGCAGCCTTGCCGACCTTACAGCGTCACTTCAAAAGCTGACAAAGATGGCAGAAAGCGAGCACCGCCGGATCTACCCGGGTCACGGTGAGTCCTCCACCCTCAAAACCGCAACGGACAGATTAAAATATTATTTTTGACATACACTACTTTCATCGAAAGGATCAATAAAGATTATGGATCACAAGCTTCTTGCAGAATTACTTTTTCCGAACGTAACCAAAACCCCCGAGGAGATCGAGGCACTCTACCCTGCCCGCAAGCTCCCCGAGGGCGCAAAGGTAACGCGTTTTGCACCCAGCCCCACGGGTTTTGTGCATTTCGGCGGACTTTTTCCCACGCTTGTAGGTGAGCGTCTTGCTCATCAAAGCGGCGGCGTGTTCTATCTCAGAATCGAGGACACAGACGCAAAGCGCGAGGTTGCAGGCGCAGCGGAAAGTCTTATAAAAACATTCAACTACTACGGCATCAACTTTGACGAGGGTGCGATACTTGACGAGAACGGCAACCTCACCGACTGCGGCGACTACGGTCCCTATAAGCAGTCAAAGCGCGTTGACATCTATCACGTTTTCGCTAAAAAGCTCGTTGAAGAAGGTAAGGCATACCCCGTTTTCACAACAAAAGAGGAGCTTGAGGCTCTCAATGCAGTTGACAAAAAGGCAGAGGTAAAGGCAAAGGACTGGCACGAAGACGGCGGTGAGCAGAGAGAAGAAATGCTCCGCAACCGCAACTTTACAATCGAAGAAGTAAAGGCACACCTTGAAGCAGGCGACCCATTCGTTCTTCGTATGCTCTCCGACGGTGATCCCGATAAGAAGATAAAGTTCACCGACCTTATCAAGGGCGAGCGTGAGCTTCCCGAAAACGACCGTGACGAGGTCCTTCTCAAGAGCGACGGAATCCCCACTTATCACTTTGCACACGCAGTTGACGATC
>CAZLIB010000189.1:0-2638 GCA_964559465.1 uncultured Lachnospiraceae bacterium | reverse complement strand
CGTTGAGCGAGCGCGATACCTCGTAGTTAAAGTCAACGTGACCGGGAGTGTCGATAAGATTGAGAACGTACTGCTCGCCGTCGGGCGCAGTATAATCAAGCTTTACCGCGCGCGCCTTGATGGTAATACCTCTCTCCCTTTCAAGATCCATATTATCGAGGACCTGCTCCTCCATCTCGCGCTTTGTAAGAGTCTGCGTTGCCTCAAGAATTCTGTCCGCAAGCGTGCTCTTTCCGTGGTCGATGTGAGCAATTATTGAAAAGTTCCTGATGTGTTTCTGTCTTTCGTTCATTTTTGTATCCTTAAAGTTAGTTTATAAAGATGTTCTTTTTCGAGAAAAAGAACCAAAAAGCCTTTAATCAGCTTCGCGTCTATAGACATGAAGTCAGTGCTGCGTCCACAGATTCCGCGCAAATTACGTGGCTCACGCCTTCGCGCTCGCCACTAATATTTTTATTCGCTGACGAATAAAAATTGTAATTTGCTGCTTGTGTAGATGGACACACTGTTTGTTCTAAATCGTTTATAGCGGGACGTCGAAAACGCCGTACCCTACGGAGTTTGAGATATTATGTTTATCAAATTGTAACTATTTTGATTGCAGTATGTCTATTGCTTTACAATAAAATTTGCACTATATTCGTAGGGGTCGACGTCCTCGACGACCCGCTACAAAGCCAAAGTTACTTTTATTTGATACGGACGCCTCTCGCAAGCGAGATCGCCCCTACAGTGTTTGTACAAACTCAGTAAATTTTGGAAAATCTCTCTGTAAGAGGGATTTTCGCAGGTGCGAAAGGAGTTTTTCTCTCGTCGTGCTTGCACGTAAGAGAGTAAAAGTTCTTTTGTACCCGATAATTCACTTGTGAATTGTCGAAAATTTACGTCGAATCAGCTCAAACCCATGTGTAAAGTTTTTCGGGGCGTGGGGCGGTTTTTCAAAAAATCCCCACATCCAAACCAACTATCTATTCATCAAACTCTAAGTGGTCAAACAGCTTATAGATATCACCCGCGCCCATAACGACGAGAATATCGCCCTCATAGAGCGTGGAATTTATTTCATTTGCAATATTTTCAAAGCCCGAGATATATTCCGCCTTCTCGCCTATGCGAATGGCAAGCGTTTTGCCGCTGATACCGAGGTTGTCGGTCTCACGCGCGGGGTATATATCTGCAATAAATACGCGGTCGACCGCATCAAAGCTCTGCGCGAAATCGTTCATAAGAGTATAGGTTCTTGTGTAAGTATGGGGCTGAAAAACGCAGAACAATCGCTGCGCGCCGCGCTTTGCAACACCCTCAAGGGTAGTTGCCACCTCGGTCGGATGATGTCCGTAATCGTCGAACACGAGAGCACCGTTAACGGTGCCCTTATATTCCATTCTGCGCTTCGCGCCATGAAATTTGGAAAGTCCTGCCGCAATCTTTTCGGGTTCGAGACCCGAGCTGTGTCCTGCGGCAAAAGCCGCAAGAGCATTGTAAACGTTATGCTCACCCGTAACCGAGAGCTTAATGTGGGATATGAACTCGCCCTTATACATAACGTCAAATTCAGCAAATCCGTTGGGATATCTTATATTTATCGCAGTATAATCCGCAGAACGAGTAAGAATTCCAAAGGTTATAACCTTCCCCTCGTAGCCCTCAAGAGCCACGGAAATATATTCGTTATCCGCATTTGCTATTACCGTTCCTTCCTTGCCTGTTATAGCGGCAAATCTTGAATAGGAATAGCAAATCTGCTCAATACTTGAAAAATAGTCAACGTGGTCAAGCTCAATATTAAGTATTATAGCCATTGAGGGATTGAAATCAAGGAAGGAATCCATATATTCGCACGCCTCGAAAATAAAGTTCTCGCTTTTGCCAATGCGATAAGCACCGCCCATAGCGTCAAGCTCCGCCCCCGAAAGAACGGTCGGATCTGCTTCGCCCTCCATAAACACGGTGGCACACATTGAGGTACAAGTGCTTTTTCCGTGCATACCCGAAACGCCTATTCTATTTTTATATCCAAGCATTATATAGCCAAGATAGTCCGCACGCGAAATGCAGGGTATGCCCCTCTCAAGTGCTCTGACATATTCGGGATTGTCAGCAGAGATCGCCACAGTATAAACCACCGCGTCATAGCTTTCTACATTATCAGCAGAGTGCTCATAAAAGACCTCTATACCCTCGCTTCTGAGTTTTTCGGTCAAGGCGGTCTTTTCTCTGTCCGAGCCACCCGTGCGATAGCCGCGAAGATATGAAATGTGAGCCAAGGATGACATATTTATTCCGCCGATGCCGATAAAGTAAATGCTCTTGCAATCCTTAAGCATCAGTTCTATATTTTCTGCTCCAAAATGTGTATTGGGAGTTGCCATAGTAGTCCTTTCAAAACAAAAAATCTTGCATCATAGAATGTTCACAAAAAATTTTTATTCATTCATAATTTGTTTCTAAAAAAATAATTGTTAATTTGAATAATCGTTACAAATCGGGTGTAAAATTATCACAATATATTTCATATTTTAAGAATGCAAAGGAGACCGCAAATGAAAATTACCGACATCAAAATCAGAAAAACTTTTACAGAAGGCCCTATGAAGGCGATCGCATCAGTTACTTTCGATCATCAGCTCGTCGTTCA
>CAZLIB010000188.1:0-2647 GCA_964559465.1 uncultured Lachnospiraceae bacterium | reverse complement strand
GGCACCAAGCCAGAATGAAACGTTAAAATATTTAATTGAATATCCCGGAATAGATTGGACTCGCGTCAGAGCATTCCATATGGACGAATACGTTGGACTTGACAGCAGTGCTCCACAGTGCTTTGGTAATTTTCTTAACAATGCGATCTTTTCTAAATTACCGTTTAAGGAAGTGCACTACCTTAGTGAGTTCAATGATTCGGATACTATTTGCAAAGAGTATTCTGAATTATTAAAAAAATATCCTGTTGATATTGTGTTTATGGGAATAGGAGAGAACGCGCATATCGCGTTTAACGATCCCCACGTTGCTGATTTCAATGACGAAGCACTTGTTAAGGTGGTTTCTCTTGACGAAACCTGCCGTCAGCAACAGGTCAACGACGGTTGCTTTGCTAAAATCGACGACGTGCCAACTCACGCAGTAACACTTACCGTTCCTGCGTTGTGTACTGCTAAAAAGCTCATTTGTACAGTGCCTGCAAGCACTAAAGCAACTGCAGTAGTCAAAACTATGTATGCTCCGATAGACGAGACAGTTCCTGCAACTATCATGAGATTGCACGATGATGCTACAATGTACGTTGACGCGGATAGCGGAGCAAAGGCAATATTTCGCACATCTGTTATCACAGACGAGATAAGCCAGGATTTCGAGGTGGCTTGTCAGCTTGCATCCCATTACGGATTGCAGGCAGTTGAGATAAGAAGTGTCTGGGAAACTGCTCCCGAAAAGCTTACAAACGAGCAGATAGACCGTATAAACTCAATAGTGCTAAAATACTCTCTTAAAATCTCCTGCATCTGTTCGGGAATTCTCAAATGCAATCAGGGAGAAGAGGATGATGAACAATTCCGTTCCGCTGTTGAAATCGCTAATAAGCTTAACTGCAAAATGATAAGAGGTTTTACTCATTTCAAGGGTGAGGATTATTCCGAAGATGCACTTGTTGTAAAGCTCAGAGGATATTCGGATATATTGCGTAAGAACGGAATGTATATGGCAATCGAAAATGAGCCGAGTGTTAATGCATCAAGCGGTGAAAAGCTTGCTCGCTTGCTTGAAAAGGTTGACCGTGATAATATCGGTGCGCTCTGGGATCCCGGTAACAATCTTTACGGTGAGACAGAAATCGCTTATCCCGACGGATATGAGCATGCTAAGAATCACATTATCCACGTGCATCTTAAGGATGCAGTAAGAAACGAAGGCGAAACGCAGGGCGTTGCGTGGGGAAATGGAGAGCTTGATTGCGTAGGTCAGCTTGCAGGTCTTATAAAAAATGACTATAACGGATATATCGTGCTTGAGCCCCACTACAAGAAAAACGGCGAAGCGATAAACAAAGATCTTCTTTTGAGGCCCTTCGGCTCTGCTTTTTCGAAAGGCGGATATGAATCAACAGAGGAGTGTATAGTAAATCTTTTTGATACCGTTTCAAAAGCAATTAAAAGTGTAGAATGAAAAGAACAGTTATAACTAATGCAAAGATAATTGTCGGTGATGATATCCTTCAGAATAAGGATATCGTCATCGAAGATGAAATAATTAAAGACATAGTTCCAAGCGGAACGGTTTTGGGTGAAATCGTTGATGCTGAAGGTAAGTATCTTTCTGCGGGATTTGTTGATATCCACGTTCACGGCGGCGGCGGTGCCGATTTTATGGACGGTGCGGAAGGGTACGTTGATGCTTGCAACAGTCATTCGATGCACGGTACGACCACAATAGTACCAACAACGATTTCTGCAGACTTTGAGCAAACTAAATTTGCTATTGAGCAATTCAACATTGCTAAAAAAGATAAAAGAATCAAGATCCATATGCCGGGATTGCATCTCGAGGGTCCGTATCTCAATCCCGCAATGGCGGGAGCTATGAAGCCGGAGCTTCTCAAAGCGCCGTGCGAAAGGGAATATATGGCTCTGTATGATGCATCCGAGGGCAGTATTATAAGATGGACAGCGGCTCCCGAGCTTGACGGAGCGATGGAGTTTGGAAGAGCAATGGCGGATAGAGGCATTGTGATGTCAATGGGGCATTCCGACGCAACCTGCGAAGATGTTAAAAGAGCAATTGACAACGGATATTCTCTTGTTACTCATCTTTACAGCGCTTGCTCGTCAATCAAAAGAATTGGCGGTTTCAGACACGCAGGAATCGTGGAATCTGCTTATTTGTTTGATTACCTTAACGTTGAGATCATTGCTGACGGATGCCATCTTCCGAATCAGCTTTTAGAATTTGTAACGAAATTCAAAAAGGCACAGAATATCGCGCTTATCACGGACGCGATGCGTGCTGCGTGTCAGGACGTTGAATATTCATTTTTGGGAAGTAAGGATTCTCCCCAGCCCGTTGTTATCGAGGATGGCGTGGCTAAGCTGCTTGACAGACAGGCATTCGGCGGAAGTATTGCGACTACCGACAGATTGGTACGCACTATGAAAAATGCGGGAATACCTCTTTCAAAAGCAGTGAGAATGATGACAGAAACCCCCGCGTCATTTTTAAACCTCAGAAACGTTGGAAAGCTTCAAAAAAGGTATTATGCAAATCTTGTTCTTTTTGATGACGATATCAACGTTTCAAAAGTAATGGTGAAAGGAGAGTTTATCAAATGATATGAAAACTGTTTTGATAGGG
>CAZLIB010000187.1:0-2674 GCA_964559465.1 uncultured Lachnospiraceae bacterium | reverse complement strand
CGTATTCGCCTGCGCGGCGGGCGTCCGCTTTTGAAAAAGCGGAGCAAAACTTTTTTGTCGCTCGGTTCGTGCGAACAGTGTGCGCGACAAATCAAAATTTGAACTATAAATTCTAAAACTTCTTCCCAAAGGAGATAAAAATGAAAATAATTGAGTTAAACATAATACAATTTGGAAAATTCAAGGACAGGGTCTTTACGTTTGGGGACGGATTCAACATTGTCAAGGGCGACAATGAGTCGGGCAAGTCGACGCTTCTCGGCTTTATCAAGTTTGCGCTTTACGGTGTGGGCAGAAAGAACCCGAACGTTGCCGTTGGCGAGCGAGAGCGCGCACTTTCGTGGAACGTGGGTATTGCGGCGGGCTCCTTGACTGTGGAGGACGTTGACGGCAAGCGATATCGCATTGAGAGAAGCGGGCGCGAGGGCGCGCGCGGAGCTTATGCCGACAAGGCGCGCATTATTGACCTTGAAAATGGAGAAGAGGTATTCGCGGGCGAGGTTCCGGGCGAGCATTTTCTTGGCATTAACGCGCAGGCATACGACAGTATGTGTAACGTCAAGCAGCTTGAAGCGGTTGCGGTGGGTGCTGATGCGGTAAAAGGTGTTATCGACAATCTTCTTTCCTCAGGGGACGAGAATATGAATATCCAGTCAGCGACGAAGATGCTTGACGCAGAGCGCCGCAGACTTTTACACACAAACGGACGGGGCGGTCTTGTTTACGAGAGCGAGCTTTCGCTTGAGCGACTTAAGAGCGAGCATCGAGGAGCTATCGTTTTTGAAAACGAGTGCATAAAAAATCGTGACGAGCTTGAAAGAGTCGAGCTTGCGCTCTCTAAGGCGCGCGACGAGCACGCACTTGCGCAGAGAATGTGCGACGTGCACGACGACGTTCTGCGGCTTCAGAAGTTCGAGCAGTTAAGAGAGCTGAAATTGGACGAGCAGACCGTCAAAAGCAAGCTTTCAGAGCTTGATGAGAGCGTTGATTTTGACGCAAGCGTCGCAAGCTATGAGTGTGTTGCACGCTTGACGAGCTCTGCCGAGGCACTTGAAAGGGACAAAAGGGCGGTTTTGCTTGCTCAAAACGAGATCAAGAGCGCCGAAGAAGCACTTGAGGCAATTGACATTGAAAACAGCGAGGGGCTTGCCGAGATAATCGACGAGCACGGCTCACCGCGCGCGGCGCTTGCATATCTTTCAGCAAAGAAAAAGAAAAAAGCCAACGCGGCGTTTATGGTAACGTCGTTTGGCATCGTTGGTGTGATATTGCTCGTATTTGCGGCGGCTCTCGCGTTTACAATGAACAACGCGGCAGGCGCGATGACGGTCGCGTTTATTGGGATAGTCCTTCTTACTGTTGCAGTGATTTTCTGCAAAAAGCTCTCGTCTGCCAAGGACGAGATAGGCTCATTCATGTCAAAAATGGGTGAGGGCTGCTGTGAAAAGGACGAAGAAAAGATACTTGACACTCTTGGTGCCTTTTATAACAATATGGGTGCAAACGCGCAAAGAAAGAACGCGCTTGAGGGCGCAAAATTCCGTCTTTCGCTTGCGGAGGATGCACTTGCCTCATCCCGTGAATCCGCATGGGAGCTTCTTCGTTCGCTTAGAGCATCTTACCAAGACGGTGAGGAAATAGAGGCGCTGCTTTCTCTCGGAGAAAAAATTAAGAATTATCTTATTGAAAAATCCGAGCTTGACGACAGTGCCAAGGAGTGCGCCGCGCTTATCAGATCACTTTCTGCCGAGCTTGAAAGATTTAACGAAAACGACATTCGGGCGCGCATAACGCCCGAGATAAGAGAGAGGATAAATAGCTCCTCGTTCGAGCGTCTCAAGGCAGAGCGCGATGCCGCACTGCACCGCACCAATCAGTTTGGTCAGTACAAGGCAGGGATTGAGAGAAATCTTGCTTCAAGCACTCAGCGCCGCTCATCGAGCGAGATATTCCCCGAGATAGAGGCGGAGAGTGAACGACTTGATGCCTTAAAGCTTCGACTTGGCGCGGTAAAGCTTGCAATGGAAACGATAAATTCCGCGTCGCTCAACCTTAAATCCGACATAACTCCGAAAATAAGGGAGAGAGCGCAGAAAAATCTTGCGACGATGACTGCCGGCAAGTACAGTGAGCTATATATTGATGATAATATGGGGCTTTCGGTGTTTGCCGACGGTGCAACGCGTCCGATCGATGCGCTCAGTAAGGGTTCACTTGACGTGGCGTATTTTGCGGTTCGTCTTGCACTTTTGCAGTCTTTGCTCGGCGACAAAAAGCCGCCGCTCTACATGGACGAAACGCTCTCCCAGCTTGACGACGGCAGAGCGAAAAATGCTCTTTGCGCGATAGCGGAGCATTCGCACACGTCACAGTGCATACTTTTTACCTGTCAATCGCGCGACGTGGAGCTTGCGAGAGCAATAGCCGACGTTAACGTGGTGGAATTGAAATAGCAAAACGATAAATTTTGATTTATCGGGGAGATAGTTTGAACAAAAACCCTCTCAGTCAACTTCGTTGACAGCTCTCCCGAGGGGCGAGCCTTTTGCCTGCAATGCTTTGATACACAAAGCCTCTCACTCAGGGAGAGGTGGCTTGCGAAGCAAGACGGAGAGGGCGTTTTGAAATCAAACTAACTTTTTAATCTCCCACATAAATCCCAATTCAGCGCACA
>CAZLIB010000186.1:0-2705 GCA_964559465.1 uncultured Lachnospiraceae bacterium | reverse complement strand
TTCTTATATGTACCTGCAACGGGGTGCTGGAAGCGTGTGGGGTTAGTGGAGTTACCTGTGATGGAAACGCCAACGTTTTCAAGGCGCATAATTGCAACGCCCTCGGGAACGCTGTCAGAGCCGTAGCACTTAACGTCTGCGCGAGGTCCATTGGAAAAGGGCTTTTCGCTGAGCATGTGAACCTCTTCTGTATAGGGATCGAACTTTGTTTCAACGTATGTAAAGCCGTTGATTCTGGAGATAATGTAAGCCGCGTCCTTGCCGAGACCGTTAAGGATTACGCGAAGGGGCTTAACTCTTACCTTGTTTGCGTTAAGTGCGATCTTGATCGCGCCCTCAGCCGCCGCAAAGGACTCGTGACCTGCAAGGAAGCAGAAGCACTCTGTTTCCTCGGAGAGAAGCATTGCGCCAAGATTGCCGTGGCCAAGACCAACCTTTCTGTTCTCGGCAACGGAGCCGGGGATACAGAAGGACTGAAGTCCGATACCGATTGCTGCAGCCGCGTCGGATGCCTTTGTGCAACCCTTCTTTATCGCGATCGCCGCGCCTACTGTGTATGCCCACTTTGCGTTTTCAAAGCAGATGGGCTGTGTTTCTTCTACGATTTTATAGGGGTCGATGCCGTATGCGTCGCAGATTTCCTTACATTCATCAATAGAATTGATGCCGTATTCCTTAAGACAAGCAAGGATCTTCGCCTCGCGTCTTTCGTAACCTTCAAATTTTGCCATTACACCGTACCTCCTTATTATTCTTTACGGGGGTCAATGTACTTAACAGCATCATTGAATCTTCCGTATGTTCCTTTTGCCTTTTCGTATGCCTCGTTGGGCTCAAGACCCTTCTTGATGAAGTCTGTCATCTTGCCGAGAGATACGAATTCATAACCTATAACCTCGTTGTTTTCGTCAAGAGCCATTCTTGTGCAGTAGCCCTCTGTCATTTCAAGGTAACGAACGCCCTTTGCCTTTGTTCCGTACATCGTACCAACCATTGAGCGCTCTCCCTTACCAAGGTCTTCCATGCCTGCGCCGATTACAAGACCGCCTTCAGAAAAAGCAGACTGAGATCTACCGTAAACGATCTGAAGGAAAAGCTCTCTCATAGCTGTGTTGATAGCGTCACAAACAAGGTCTGTGTTGAGCGCCTCAAGGAGAGTCTTACCGGGGAGAATTTCTGCCGCCATAGCCGCAGAGTGTGTCATACCGGAGCAGCCGATCGTTTCAACGAGTGCTTCTTCGATAATACCGTTCTTAACGTTGAGGGAAAGCTTGCAAGCTCCCTGCTGGGGTGCGCACCAGCCCACACCGTGTGTGTAAGCAGAGATGTCGCTGATCTGTTTTGCTTCGACCCATTTGCCCTCTTCGGGAATGGGAGCAGGTCCGTGCTTGGGACCCTTAGCTACTACGCACATTTCTTCAACCTCGCGGCTCATTGCGTATTCGCATGTGAATTCTTTGCTCATTTTTGTTTTACTCCTTATGTAATAAGTTTATAATTAGTTAATTGAATAGATGGTTCTTTTCCGAGAAAAAGAACCAAAAAGCTTTTAATCGGCTTCGCGATAAGATTTCGCACAAATTGTGTCAACGAGTTGACATATAACGATTTTCTCATCACCTCGAAAATCTGTAATTTGCTACTTTAGCTAACCAAATTGCTATTTGCACAAGTCCTATTGTGCGGCACAAACAGAGTGAATTATCGAAAATTCATGGGGCGTTTGTGCAAACCAAGCGATTGTTTTGCCCGTTTTTTCAAAAGCGAAGCCCAAGCGGCTCGAGCGGTCTTTTTTCAAACTATCTATTAAGCAAGTATTTCGCCGTAAACTACGCCGCTTGCGCCTGCTGCGTTAGCTTCATCTGTGTCGATGTGCATAGCAGCCGCGAAATTGGGATTAACGCGAACAACAACGTCATCGAAGATAAGGGCGCGAGCTGTGTCGAGCTTAACCTTAACGATCTGCTTATCGGCAACGCCGAACGCTTCAGCATCTGCGGGTGTGAGATGAATGTGACGCTTAGCGGCGATAACGCCCTCGGTGATCTCAACCTCGCCGCAAGGACCGCGAAGAATGCAGCCTGCGCTGCCCTTGATGTCGCCGGACTCTCTAACGGGAGCAACAACGCCGATAGAGCGCGCGTCTGTGAGAGAGATTTCGACCTGGTCAGCATTTCTCGCAGGGCCGAGAACGCTCATCTTAAGTGAGCCCTTGGGGCCGACCACCTCAACCTTTTCCTCGCACGCGTACTGACCGGGCTGGGAAAGATCCTTTTTCTTTGTGAGCTGGTGACCTGCGCCGAAAAGTGTTTCGATCGTGCTCTGTGACAAATGAAGATGTCTTGCAGAAGTTTCAACTAATACTTTGTTTGCCATATTTGTTACCTCTTTTTTAAAAGATTTTTGTACTTTGTTGATTTTTTATCATACACAGTCAGTATATCATATTTTTTTATAAAAGTAAATGTATTTTTGCGATTTTTTTACCGATTGATAAATATTTTCCACGAATTTGGCAAAATTAAGATAAAGAGTAACCGACAAATCGGGATTTGTGAGTGAGGACGGGCGATTTGTGAATCGCCCGTACCGATAAATCAAAATTTGAATGTTAAATTAGTGTTTATCGGTGTGTTAGCACACACCTTGTGCGATTGTTTTGTCCACTTTTTTTAAAAGTGGCTCTCCACGAGCAGTGGCGCGGT
>CAZLIB010000185.1:0-2725 GCA_964559465.1 uncultured Lachnospiraceae bacterium | reverse complement strand
ACTTTTGAAAAAGTGGACAAAACAATCGCACAAGGTGTGTGCTAACACACCGATAGATCCCGATTTATATTCGCTTTAAACATCAAAAAACGGAGCTTTTCAACTCCGTTTTGATTTTTATTATTTTACGATATAGCTGTTAACGCCCCTGTTTTTAAGCGCGAGAATTCTGTCGGCGAGCGTTGCCGTATCAGCCGTGTCGAGCATTACCACTGTGCCATAACGCTGAGTGAAGTATGCGAGAGGGGAAAGTACAGATGAAATTTCATCGGTGTTCAGTGCGCCAAGGTCGAGGGCATAAAAGTCGACGATTCCAAGCAGCTCTGCCATAATTCCTGCGTTGTCGGCGTTTGCGGCAAAGATATATGGGAGCTTGATTCCTATCGACGCGCCCGGGCATGCGAGCTTGACGTTCATAAGATAGGTGTAGTAGTATGCGGCGTTGTCCTTGTTTATCTCGTCCGAAAATTCGATTATTATTTGTGAAAACGCCGATTTTGTTGCCTCTGCGAGAAGGAGGGCTTCGTTTGTTTGAACGGTCATTCGGGCTTCGGTATTAAGTGCTGCGGAAAAATCCGATTCAAAAAGCCCAACGGCATAGTCATCGTAATAGGCAAGGTGGTTTGAAAGTCGGTCGAGCGTGAGATTGGTGTGATATGAAAAATCGAGCGCTTTTGCCTGGGTCGAGGAATAAATAAGCTTACCGTCATCGGTGCGGAGATAAAAGAAGAGGGCATTGCCTGCTTCACGCGCAGCTCCTGTTTGCTCCGAAAGAGAAGCGTTCGGATCTGCATTTGTCATATCGGCAAAATACGCGTTCAGCTCACTATGGGGCGAAACCTTGTCGAGCACAGGCGGTGTTATCGATGAGGATGAGCCACCCTCGGTCGTGGTGTTTTGAGAGGAATGTGCCTTGTTGCCAAGCATAGCGCCAAGAATCACAGCGAAAACAAAGCTTGCAAGGATGGAACACGTGACAATTACAACCGTCCAGTTCACGCCATTGGTTGAAAAACGGTTATTTTTTGAAAGCTTGCCTGTTTTATATACGTTGCTCTGCTTTTTTGTCCTTTTGGGTGCGTTTGCCACGGCGTTTTTCTCCTTTCATCTCTGTCTTTTGCGCACAAAAAACACGCGCATTTCTCTAATTATTGATTTTAACTTATTTTTATTAATAATATGTGAACAAATTACCCTTTCCCGTTGAAAAGTTGTCCGTGGTGTGGTATAATTAATTGATTTATTTGAATGTGACACTTTTTTGGAACGGCGGTAGTCGCCGAGGTTCCCATAAGCGAGAGTAACGGAGCTTTGCTGGTTTCCGTAGAGGCGCACCGTGTGCGCCTGGTATTCCGGGCGGATATGGAATCCGCCCCTACTCCCCGATAAATCAGAATTTGAAGGGCAATTCAAAATTGCGAGGGGGATTTCCTTAACCCCAATATTTCAAAACTAACTACTTAACTCTACACGGAGGTAAAAATATATGAAAATAATGCATATAGCAGACTTTCATCTTGACAGTGCCTTTTCGGGCTTTGAAAAGGACGCGGCGGACGCGCGCCGCGCGCGGCTTCGCGAATGCTTTGTGCGTGCTATGTCACTTGCGCGCGAGCGCGGAGTGGAGCTGATACTTATCGCAGGCGACCTTTTTGACACTCCGTTCTGCACGGCGGCGACGCGCAAGGTGGTTTTTGACGCGATCGCGAGCGCGTCCTGCCCCGTCGTTATCGCGCCCGGAAATCACGATTATTATAATAAAAACGGAACGTATGCCGACAAGGCGCTCCCGAGCAACGCTTTTGTCTTTACCTCGAACGAGCTTGGCAGATTCGATTTTGACGAGCTGCACGTTAGCGTTATCGGCTACGCGTTCACCTCTGACAGATACGAGAGCAATCCTCTTGCAGAGGATGTTCCTCTTTCAAGCGAGAATATAAATATTCTTTGCGCACACGCAGAGCTTGGCACACCGTTTTCCAAATATGCGCCTATCAGTGCGAACGCCATCGCTCGTTGCGGATTTGCTTATGCCGCGCTCGGTCACGTTCACGTTGCTCCTCACCCCTCAAGGGCGGGGAACACTATAATCGCCTACAGCGGCTTTCCGCAGGGGCGCAGCTTTGACGAGCTTGGCTCGGGCGGTGCTTACATGGTTGATCTTGACAAGTCGAGCAAGAGCGTAACGCTTGAGCGCATTACTCTTTCAACGATGACCTATGAGATAGAGAGGGTAGATATTACCGCCGCATCGAGCGACGAGGATGTTATAAGAAAGATTGAAGAGCTTATCGACATTAAGGGATACGGTGAGAACACTGCGCTCCGTGTGATCCTTTCGGGCGCGATACCGTCCGATTATACGGTCGGGGTGGCAAGAATTGCCGCGGATGCTGCGTTTTCGGATCTTGCTCTTTTGCAGGTCAAGGATGAATCCGTTGCCAACTTCGACCTTGAATACCTTGAAAACGATATGACGGTGAGAGGCGAGGTATACCGTCAGCTTTTGCCGATGCTTGATTCCGACGACGAGCAGGAGCGCAGTAGAGCATCGCTTGCACTCAAATTCGCGCTCGCGGCGCTTGATAAACGCGAATTAGGTGTGGATTAGAGCTTGATTTGCCCGTAGTGCTAAATCGGGATTTATCGGGATGTTAGCACTCGCTTTGTGCTGTTGTTTTGTCCACTTTTTTAAAAGTGGCTCTCCACGAGCAGTGGCGCGGTT
>CAZLIB010000184.1:0-2728 GCA_964559465.1 uncultured Lachnospiraceae bacterium | reverse complement strand
ATCTTTTCGGTCTTACCGCCGACAAAATCGACGTTCTTGTTCACCGTGAGAGTATAATTCACTCAATGGTCGAATACATTGATAATAGCATTATTGCGCAGCTTTCGGTGCCCGATATGCGCCACTGCGTTCAATATGCGCTTGACAGAAGTGCAAGGAGTGAGGGTGTTATAGAGCCTCTTGATCTTGCAAAAATATCAAAGCTAACATTTGCAAGACCCGATAGAGAGGCATTTCCGCTTCTTGATCTTGCGCTTTACGCGCTTTCAAGAGGTGGCGCGACCTGCGCGGTGATGAATGCCGCAAACGAGATCGCTGTTGCGGCGTATCTTGCTGAAAAGATTAGCTTTGGGCAGATATCGGATTGCGTTTGCCATACTGTTTATGAATTGAACGGTGCAAGTAAGGCGCATACTCTTGAGGCAATTTTTGAGTTTGACAACAGGGCGAGAGAGGTCGCTCGTACATATTTGAAGATTTAATTAAGGAGAAAAGCTTTGAACTTTGTTTTATATGCTCTTATCACGGCTCTCGTGATAGGATTTTTAACCTTTATACACGAATTCGGTCACTTTTTCTTTGCCCGACTTTTTAAGGTCCCGGTGCTTGAATTTGCGATAGGTATGGGCCCCACTCTTTATTCATGGAAGGGTAAGACCGGCACGAAATACGCACTTCGCGCTTTTCCCATAGGCGGCTTCGTTCAGATGGAGGGTGAAGAGGGAACGAGCGAAAATCCAATGGCTTATAACAATCTCAGCCCTTGGAAGAAGATCGCCGTTACCGTGGCAGGCCCCGTTGTGAATATCGTTTTCGCTATTATTATGATGTTCATTCTCGTTATTTCCACACCCACTCTCGGTTCGACGACGGTCGGTGAGTTTGACGTGGACGCTATCAGTAATGCCAAGATTCAGATAAACGACGAGATCGTGAAGGTAGGCAACGTTAATGTCCACACTGGTGAGGAGGTCTATTACGAGATAATGATGCAGGGCGACAAGGCGATAGATATTACCGTTATTCGTGACGGTGAAAGGATAGTGCTTGAGGGCGTTGTATTTAATACCTTAGAGGACTCGGGCGCGATTTTTGGAGATGTGGATTTCAACCTTTATGCGCTGAGTGCGCTTAATGACGTGACGGTTCTGGACTATTTATACCAAGCATTTTACCGTTCCGTGAATATGGTGAAGATGGTGTTCGACTCTCTTTGGGGAATGATCTCGGGCAGATTTGGTATTGACGCCGTTTCGGGTCCTGTCGGCATAGTTGAAACGGTTGGTGAGGTCGTTTCAGTCAGCCCTGCCGCACTTGTAAATCTTGTGGTTCTTATCAGTATGAACCTTGGTATTTTCAATCTTTTGCCCATTCCCGCACTTGACGGCGGACGCATAGTTTTCCACCTTATCGACGGTATTGCGGGCAGAAAGGTAATAAAGAAGGAGATAGAGGACACGATCACGGGCATAACGATGCTTATTTTGCTTGCCTTTATGTTCATTATATCGGTAAAGGACGTTATCAATCTTTTTTGAGGAAATTAAATGATATACAACGAGATAAGAAGAAAGACGAAAAAACTGAAGATAGGCAATATCTATATCGGCGGCGACGCGCCGATCGCGATACAGTCAATGACCAATACCGACACCTGCGACAAGGCTGCCACACTTAATCAGATAAGGGAGCTGCAGGCGGCAGGCTGCGATATTGTCAGAGTCACCGTGCCAACACTTGAGGCGGCAGAGACCATTCCTTATCTTAAGCAGAACGGAGTATATATTCCCGTGGTGGCTGATATACATTTTGATTACAAAATTGCACTTCGTTGCGCAGAGCTTGGTGTTGATAAGATAAGAATAAATCCGGGTAACATTGGCAGTGACGACAGGGTAAAGGCGGTTGCAGACGCGTGTCGTGAACGCCATATTCCTATAAGAATTGGCATCAATTCGGGCTCGCTTCAAAGAGATATTTTGGAGAAGCACGGCGCGCCGACTCCAGAGGCGCTTTGCGAGAGTGCGTTTCGTCATATTAGTTTGCTTGAAAAGTATAATTTTGAGGATATAGTAGTTTCTATCAAGGCGTCAAACGTGCCGTCGATGATAAAAACCAATAAATTACTTGCCGAGAGCTGTCCCTACAACATTCATCTTGGCGTTACCGAGGCAGGCAGTGAAAATATTGGCACGATGAAAAGCGCGATCGGCATCGGTTCGCTTCTTTGCGAGGGAATTGGCGATACGATCAGAGTTTCTCTCACCGCAGATCCCGTGCTTGAGATAGCGGCTGCAAGAAAGATCCTTTCCGCAGTTGAAATCGAGGGGCAGAGCGGAATGAAGATAGTAAGCTGTCCCACCTGCGGCAGAACGAAGATAGACCTTATCTCTCTTGTCCATAGATTTGAGGATGCGGTTGCTAGCGAGGGACTTTCGGACAAGCCGGTGAAGGTCGCAATTATGGGTTGCGCGGTCAACGGACCGGGTGAGGCAAGAGAAGCCGATATCGGCATCGCAGGAGGAATCGGCGAGGGACTGTTGTTCTCACACGGCGAGATAATTGAAAAAATCCCAGAGAATAAAATAATTGACGTTTTAATAGATAAGATAAAGAAAATTTGAGGTAATTATGGCTGAAAAGACCTTTCTTGAAATATTCAATAAATATGAACCCTACAGCACTGAAATAATTGCTGTTCTTTCGCGTGCAGGAAAGGTAAGTAATA
>CAZLIB010000183.1:0-2729 GCA_964559465.1 uncultured Lachnospiraceae bacterium | reverse complement strand
CGGTTGTATCTCCGTTGAGTGCGGAACACTGACTGATGCGGAAAAGATGAGCAAGCCATACTTCAGATGCGCTTCTATGTCGGGACTTCAGGTCGACATTTACAATGACTATATCGGCGGCGAGGTTCGTCTTGCATACTATTTTGACGGAGAAAAGGAAATTCCCATTACAGGAGTTTCAATCAGCGGAAAGCTTAGTATTGCTCTTGCAAATATGCGTCTTTCAAACGAGGCGACGACGTATGAGAGCTATCACGGTCCTAAATGCGCAGCTTTCGAGGGTATCGAAATAATATAAATAGTACAAATAGAATAAAAGCATCTCGCAAGAGGTGCTTTTTATTGTTAAAAGAAAACCACGCGATAGTGAGCTATTCGGGGGCACTTCATGGCAGGCGGATTTTTATTTCAAAAATATTTATTAAAAATATTGTCAAATTATTGACAATGTACTCGTTTTGAGGTATAATTATTATGAACAAGTTCATAAAAGAGAGGTGATACCAATGCCGAAGATTATTGAAAACGTTCGGGGACTTATTATTGATGAAACCCAAAAGCAGATAGCTGAAAAAGGGTACGACAACGTAACCATAAGAAGTATTGCAAAAGGATGCTCATTAGGTCTTGGAACATTTTATAATTACTTCAAATCCAAGGATATGCTTATAGCTACGTTCCTTCTTGAAGAATGGAATGAAAGAATAGGCAGAGTGACTGCGATAAGCGAAAGAGAAGCCGATCCCATGGTAATAATTCGCAATATTTATGATGAGCTTAAAGATTTTATGGAGAGTCATAATAGTATATTTGCATCTCAATCGGCAATAAAGTCATTCAATAATATGGCGGGCTCTTATCACAAGGTGCTCAGATCGCAGATATCTGAGCCGATTTATAAGGTGTGCCTTATCGGTGGATGCGAGAATCCGGAGTTTCTTTCACAATTTGCTGCAGAGGCAACGCTCACGTGGGCAGTGGCAAAAAAGGATTATGATGAGTTTGCCGCAGTTATTCGAAAATTGTTTGTAAAATAAATTAACATATCTAAAAGGAGAAAATAAAAATGAGCAGCTTTGAAAATCTTCGCATAGTGGATAACTTTTATCAGACATCACTGTTTTTCCCTATGCCAACAGTTATTATTTCCACTCTTTGTGAGGACGGAACAACAACACTCGGTCCTTACTCACTCGTTCAGCCCTACTACGTAGCAGGTAAGGGCTACTACGCAATGCTTCTTTCTTGCCGTAACTCATCTAACACAGCGCAGAACATTCTTCGCAACGGAAAATGTGCGCTCAACTTTATTGATGACAAGCCCAAGACGTTTAAAGAAGCAGTTAAGCTTTCTTGGCCCGGAGATAAGCCCGGCGACAAGATGCCCAAATGCAACTTTAAGCTTGAAAAGAGCATGGTTGAGGAGCTTGATCCTTCTGATAAGCGCCCCATGGTGCTTACAGATGCTATTCAGGTAATTGAATGTACTTGGGTCCGTGAGCTTGACGGCGCTGACAAGGATTTGCCCGGTGAGCTTAACGGCTATGAGGGCCCCTATCATGATTTCAACGGTATTACATCTAAGTTCGGCGCGCACTTCATTCTTAAGATCGACAAGATCCTTATGAAGAAGAAATATAGCGACGCTATCATTCGCGGCGTTAAGGCAAGCGATTTCCCCGCGCTTCCCGTTGACTACGGCTACCGTGATTCCAAGAATTTCTGGTTCCACAGAAAGACAAGAATGAGAGCAGAGCTTCTTCAGGTTCGCAAGGCATCTCTTGAATCCGTTCGTTACGCGGCAGACCGCGCTGACGACGTTGTTAAGTTCACAGACGATGCTCTTGAAACGATCCTCGGCGTTCCGCGTGTATTCCTTTCAGTAGTTCTTAAGGGCTGCGTTGATTGGGCTAAGGAAAATAACGTTACACTCATCACAGCGGAGCACATGAAGATAATTAACGATAAACGCGCGAAAGAGAAGAATAAAAAATAATTAATCTATGGCTTTTGAAACGGATAGTTGACTTTTTACGAACAAAACGTCCGTCCGCGGAGTAGCAAATCAGAAATTTTTTTGCCGCGCATTTAATGTGGCGAAAAAATTGGAGCGTGTTGGCAACAACACGATTTGCGCGGAGTCGGGTGGAGTCAGTACAAGCTTCACATCTATTGCCGTGAAGCTGATTAAAAGCTTTTTTTGGTTACTTTTTTCACGAAAAAAGTAACATTCTTTCCCCAAACCTAAACTAACCAATAACAATACATAAAGGAGAAAAAATAATGAAAGTTGTACTTGCAGGCGCTTTTGGTAATCTTGGCGCTGAAATACTCAAATGTCTTGTAGCTGACGGTCACGAGATCGTAGCGGCAGACCTTAAAGAAACAGCAGTAGAGGGTTGCGAGGGTAAATATTCCTTCGTTGCTATTGACGCCACAAATCCCGAAACACTTAACGGACTTTGCGAGGGCGCAGACGTTGTTATAACAACAATGGGTCTTACAGGCGCTTCAACTCGCTTTACCTCTTACGACATTGACTACAAGGGTAATATGAACCTTTACAACGAATGTGTAAGAGCAGGCGTTAAGAAATTCAACTACATTTCCGTTATCTCTTGTGACGAGCCCGGAGCTGAAGAGGTTCCTATGCTCCACGCAAAGTATCTTGTTGAAGAGGAGATCAAGAAGCAGCCCATGTAATACGTTATCTACCGTCCCACAGGTTA
>CAZLIB010000182.1:0-2730 GCA_964559465.1 uncultured Lachnospiraceae bacterium | reverse complement strand
GTTGTGTTAGCACAAACTGTGCGTATTAAAAAAGTTTTTGTCCACCTTTTTTAAAAGGTGGCGCGGTCAAGGGCGCGTAGCCCTTGCTCACCCGTTTTCTTTTTGCAAAGCTTTTTCTTTTGGTGCTGCTTTCTCAAAAGAAAAAGCGATGAAAGATAAAGCAGTTGCTATAGTTAGTGACACTAACTATAGATATCAAGACTCTTTAGCCGCTTTTCTTCGCCCAAATAGGCACAAAGAAAAGCCATTGAAAAGAAATGCCGAAATGCGCTCTATCCGCGCGGCTATGCTACGCGTAGGGCGGTCGCTTAAAAAAGCGACGTAAAACAATCGCTTGGGTTTGTACTAACATCATCATCAACACACACTAAAACAGAACAAAAATAACAAATATATGAAAGGAAGTATCCCCATGAACAAAGTTTATTTGGTAAGTGCAAAGCGAAGTGCAATCGGTACTATGCTTGGCACACTTAAAGACGTTTCCCCCGCAAAGCTCGGCGCTGATGTGCTTAGAGCAACGCTTGAAGCAGGCAACGTAGATCCTTCCTGGCTTGATGAAGTCATCGTAGGTAACGTTCTTCCTGCAGGTGTGAAGCAGGGTCCCGCACGTCAGGTAGCAATTGGCGCGGGAGTACCCGTTGAGATTCCCGCATACTCACTTAATATGGTTTGCGGCAGCGGTATGAAATCCGTTATGAATGCTTACACAGCTATTAAAGCAGGCGCAGCAAATCTTATTGCTGCAGGTGGTACTGAGGTGATGAGTGGCGCACCCTTCCTTGTACCCGGCAAGGTGAGAAGTGGTAATAAGATGGGTGAGATGAAGCTTGTTGACCATATGCTTCTTGATTCTCTTACAGACGCTTTTGGTAATATGCATATGGGCATCACTGCTGAAAATGTAGCTGAGAGATATGGCATCACAAGAGAGATGCAGGACGAATTTGCTATCAACTCACAGAAGAAGGCGATCGCTGCACAGGACGCAGGTAAGTTCGTTGACGAGATCGTTCCTCTTACTGTAAAGGTTGGCAGAAAAGAAGTAGTATTTGATTCCGACGAATATATTAACCGTGCAACAACACTTGAAAAGCTTGGTACACTTCGCCCCGCCTTCAAGCCCGACGGTACAGTTACAGCAGGTAATGCATCGGGTATTAACGACGGCGCTTCCTTCTGCGTTCTCGCAAGTGAAGAAGCAGTCGAAAAATACGGTCTTACTCCTATGGCAGAAATCGTTGCAGTTGGTCAGGGCGGCGTTGAACCCGACGTAATGGGACTTGGTCCCGTTCCCGCAGTTACAAACGCGCTTAAGAATGCTGGTATGAAGATCGACGAGATCGAGCTTTTCGAGCTTAACGAGGCATTCGCGGCTCAGTCACTCGGTGTTGTTAAGCTCCTTTCAGAAGGTCACGGCGTTGACCCCGAATACATCGTTTCCCGTTGCAACGTAAACGGCGGCGCGATCGCACTCGGTCACCCTGTTGGTGCTTCAGGTAACAGAATCATCGTTACTCTTGCTCACGAGCTTAAGAAGAGCGGTAAGACATACGGCGTTGCATCTCTTTGCATCGGCGGCGGTATGGGTACTGCAGTAGTTCTTAAAAATCCTTAATACATTAAAATAAGGAAGGTATTTGTTATGAGATTAGAAAATAAAGTTGCAATCGTTACAGGCGGCGCTAAGGGTCTTGGCGGCGAAATGGCTCTCACATTCGCAAGAGAGGGTGCAAAGGTTATCGCAGTTGATATGATGCCTCTTACATACGAGCACGAAAGTGTTGAATACTATCAGCTTAACGTAACAGACGGAGAAGCTTGCAAGGCGCTCTTTGAATATGCGAAGGAGAAGTATGGCAGAATCGACATTCTCGTTAACAACGCAGGTATCACACGCGACTCCATGACAAGAAAGATGACTGACGATCAGTGGGATCTCGTTATCGACATCAACCTTAAGGGCGTATTCAACCTTACAAGATACGTTGGTCCTTTTATGGAAGAGATCGGCGGCGGATCCATCATCAACATTTCTTCCGTTGTTGGTGAGTATGGTAACATCGGTCAGGCAAACTATGCTGCATCTAAGGCAGGCGTAATCGGTCTTACAAAGACTTGGGCTAAGGAATTTGCACGTAAAGGCGTTCCCGTAAGATGTAATGCTATTGCTCCCGGTTATATTATGACGGATATGATGAAGACAGTTCCCGAGGATCTTCTTAAGAAATTCGCAGGTCTTACAATGCTTGGCAGACTTGGTCAGCCCGAAGAAATTGCAAAGGCAGCACTCTTCCTTGCAAGTGACGACGCATCATACGTTACAGGTCACGTTCTCTCCGTTAACGGCGGCATGAGACTTTAATTTTAAATAAGTCTATAAATAAGAGGTATTTATATGGTAAACGTAGGTATTGTGGGCATTGGTACATATTTGCCCAAGAATATAATGACAGCAAAAGAGATCTCCGACGCTACAGGCGGCGTTTGGAGTGAGGATGCAGTCAAAGCAAAGCTCGGCATCAATCAGAAATACGTTCCTTCTGCAGACGCTTGCGACGGAACACAGGAAATGGGCGCTCTTGCAGCACTCAAATGTCTTGAAAATTGCGGCGTAGATCCACTTGAGATCGATGCTATCCTTTGTATCACAGAGGAGTGGAAGGAATATCCCCTTACAACTTCAGCTTGCTACGTTCAGGATAGAATCGGAGCAAAGAACGCTTGGGG
>CAZLIB010000181.1:0-2732 GCA_964559465.1 uncultured Lachnospiraceae bacterium | reverse complement strand
ATGAGATTGTAGTAGTCACTAACAACCCCTATCTTGCAAATGACATCAACACTTGCTCCAAGCTCCTCGTCAAGCTCGCGCCGTATTGCAATATCGAGGTTCTCGTTCTCTTCAACTCCGCCGCCCGCGGTCTCAATGTAGGTCGCTCTCCCAAAATCGTCATCGCGGTTAACTCTCACAAAATAAAAATATCCGTCGCCGTCAACTACAATAGCGCGTACTATCTGTCTGTCGTGAGTTACACCGTCAAATGCCCATTCCCTATCACAAAGCTCGTATCTTATTTCTTTCTCAACCATAATATTATTACATCTTTACTTAACTTTATATTGTTTCTCGATTTTATTGAACGTGCCAACTAAAATACCGATTCCAAGCGTGCAGCTCAAAACGAGAAGAATGACGGCAATCCACTCATTCCAAAAATAGATCACACCCGAAGCCCAGTACCACAAGGAATAAAGCTTCCACATTCTGCCGTTTTCCTTGTTATATGCCTTAACGTCGGTGATTGTGGCTTCTTCAACAGTTGAGCCCACCCAGAACCACATTGGCTTTTCGCGTTTTTCGGCATAAATGCCTATTGATAAAAACAAAAGCGCGCAACCAAATACAGTTATGCACCAAATTATAGTTCCTGCCATTGATATTACCTCATTTCATTATGGTATGTAAATATTATAGCATCAACCCACAAAAAAGTAAATAGCACGGCTTGATTTTTTATCAAGCCGTGCTAAATATTATTATTTGGTCAAAACTTTTTTCTGCCAGGATTTTTTGTTGCATTCAGGGCAACGCATATATCTTGTCGTGCCATAGTGCATTGCCATAAAAACACTTTTATATTCCGGAATATATCTGTGTCCGCACTCGGCACACTCGTAATATCCCGCGGTCTGCTCTATCTTGATCATAAACGGTATTGCGATAATGATCGAAACGACCCCAATCAGAATAAGAGCAACTCTGAGCCATTCTTCCATCTCAACGAATGATGCGAACGCGCACAGTGCAAGCATAACTATAATGCATAACAAGCCAACCAAGATCTCTAAATGCAACAATCTTTTATCCGACTCTTCCTTTTGCTTTGTCATTTCAAGCAAATTATCTTCTGATTTTTGGTTGTAATTTTCCATTGTTACTACCTCCCCACAAAGTAAATCGTTTACACTTATTTTAAGCTCTCGACAAAGGTCGAGCATAATTGACGAGTCGGGCATTGCCCTTCCCGTTTCCCATTTGGACACCGCCCTGTCGGTCACTCCAATCCTTTCTGCAAGCTGGCTTTGCATAAAGCCAGCGCCTCTTCGGCGCTCGGAGATGAATTTTCCAATCTTAATTTGATCCATAGCTCTCCTCCTTTCGAGATAAGTGTACGTGATTTTTCGATAAAAGTAAACATACCAACGGTAGAGTTGGGGAAAATCAACCGTCGGTATGACATTTTTGCATTTTTCTTTCTTTTTTCATCTCCATATAGGGCAATTCCTCAAAGCCGTTTTTGAGATACGTGTGTATCGCCCTCTCATTTTCCGCCTCTACCTCAAGTCGATAAATGTGGTTTGGATATTTCTTCTCAATATGCGCAAAAAACGCACTTCCTATACCAATCCCTCTATAATTTTCTTTTAGATAGATATCCTCTATCCAGATGCACGGCATACCAAATTCGGTCGAAAAGCTCTTAGCGATCATTCCGTAGCCCAAAAGCTCGCATTCGCTTTTAAAAACGTAGCCCTCAAGGTAAGGACTTCCACTTAAGCAATTATCTATATCTGCCTTGAAAATTTCGTCAGAACCATTTGATAAAACCGCGGGAGAGGCATAAAAAACCCGCATCATTTCAAGGACGGTTTCTCTGTCCTTTTCTTCCATTAATCTTATACTATACATCAATTTCACCTTTTTGATTTTTATTTTAGCGTTTCTGCAAATATTTGTGACAAAATTTCTCTTGGTATGCTTTGGTTAATGTATATTTGCAGCATTCCTTTGGGAGTTATTTTGTAGCCCTTAAGCTCCTCCCTGTGTAACAAAATTGCGTTTGCTTCGATATTTATGTGATCCTTAAACGGAATTAGTCTGACAAATTTATCCTGAACGCAGTAGCTCGGCAATTTCGCCCATAGAGTTTCTGTCAGTTCCAATGAAACATTCTCAAATATCATCTGTCTTAATTCATTAAACAGATCAATTATCTCACTTGGATATTTTTTTATATATTCTCTTACTTGCTCGTTCATTTGAATACCTCACAAATCAATATATTGTATAAATTATATCACAATGCAACAAAAAAGTAAATAGCTAAGCTCACAAAAACGGGAGGCGAAACGCCTCCCCTACAGTATATAATATTATTTGTTCGTAGGGGAGGATATTATCCTCCCGCAAAACAAAAAGCCCTGCCATAGCAGAGCTTTTTGTTTTAAAGTGTTCACCAAATTTGCGCCAAAATCACACCAACGCTTAACGCCTATTCAGCTCGACAAATTGGAATTTGATGACTTATCACAAATAGTGGCTAAACACTTTTTTGAATTGTGCTATGTTATAGTCCTGCTTTCGAGATAGCTTCTTTGTTTTAGGTTCTTCCATTAACTTCATACTCAAAACCAACCGCGATTTATTTAAAACCTCAACTTCAACAGAAATGGAAAGGTCTGGCTGAAATATTAAGAACATAAGATACTCTTCGATAGCAAGGATCTTAGCAGCTGCCTGAA
>CAZLIB010000180.1:0-2752 GCA_964559465.1 uncultured Lachnospiraceae bacterium | reverse complement strand
GCTGAACAGTTTACAGGTATGCAGGGTAAGTACGTTCCTGTAAAGGAAACTATTCGCGGATTCCGTGAGATCCTTGACGGTAAGCACGACACTCTTCCCGAAAGTGCTTTCCTCTTCGTTGGTACTATTGACGAGGCAGTTGAAAAAGCAAAAAATATTGCGCAATAATTGGTGAACATTATGAAAGAATTTCATCTTGAAATCGTAACTCCTGACGGCAGGGCTTTTGAAGGCATGGTCGAGAGTTTGCTTGTACAGTCAATTGACGGCTACGTTGAATTTTTGGCCGGTCATATTGATTATATTACTGCTATCGGCACAGGAAAGGCGAGAATAAGAACTCAGAACCGTGATAGATTTGCTTCTGTTTCGGGCGGATTTGTTACCGTTTCAGAGGACGGAGTCAAGCTTGTTGCAGTAACCTTCGAATTTGCAGAGGACATTGATGTTGAAAGAGCTAAATTAGCTAAGCAAAAGGCAAAGGATATTATTTCATCATCCAATGATAGTAAAGCTGTAGAAATCGCAAGATTAAAGCTTCAAAGAGCCATTTCACGAATCAATGTTGCGGAATTAAAATAACAACAACAGTAAAAGGCAGAAGATTAGATTTTTCTGCCTTTTTTGTTGCAATAATTCACAAAATATGATATACTTTTTACAGTTATTGCATTTGGAGAAGATTTATGAAAATAAAAAAGCAGAAATATACTCTATACATCATAATATCTGTGGTCGTAATTTTGCTTTCCGTAATTGCAGCAATTACCACATATCAATTATTCAAGCATACTCACGTTTTTGGAGAATGGGAGATATATAAGGATCCTTCATGCACGGAATTTGGTATTGAAAGAAGATATTGTGATTGCGGCGAGATACAGGAAAAGCGAAATAACAAGCTTGATCATATAGAAAGCGATTGGATTTTCGATAAAGAATCAAATGAGCGCAAGACAGTTTGCACAGTTTGCGGTAGAGATATCAAAGTTGAATCTCTTGATGATCACATCCACGTATGGAGCGAATGGGGTGTTGACAAAGAACCCACGTGCACCGAGCAAGGTAACTCAACAAGAAGATGTGAATGCGGTATGAGTGAAAGTATGAGCTTTGCCGCCACAGGACACGAGTTTTCAAATTGGAAAACAATAAAAGCTGCCTCTTGCGGCGTTAACGGCTCAAAGGAACGAAAATGCAGTAAGTGCGATACCGTGGAAACAGAAACGGTATCTGCTCTTTCACATGCCGAGGGAGATTGGATAATGGTTGAGAGCGAAAAGCGTTTTCTGTGCGTTCATTGCGGCACGATTTTAAGAGTTGAAGAAATCGAAGTCGCAAGCGATCTTGAAATAATTGACGGAATAGTTATTAGTATAGGCGCCTGTTATAATTCAGATATTGAAATTCCTTCAAGTCATAACGGAGTTGCGGTAACTGCAATAGGTGATAGCGCCTTTTACAAAAACAAGAATATAACGTCCATTATTATTCCCGACTCCATAACCGCCATTGGTGAAAAAGCATTTTGGGGTTGTGAAAATATTAAAGCAATAGTACTTCCCGACAATGTTGAGATTATCGGTGAGCGTGCCTTTGCCTATTGCTCTCAGCTTGAAAGCATAAGCATCGGCGCTTCTCTTAAAGAGCTTGGAATTTGGGCATTTGAATATTGCGCCAATTTAAAGTCAATACACTTTAGCGGAACAATACAGGAATGGAATGATATTCCGAAAGATAAAGAATGGGATCTTGGCATGTCTGATTACACAATCTACTGTAAAGACGGAAATATTGAAAAATAACAAACGGTGGGAAAAATCCCACCGTTTTTATTTATCTATTGGTACCGCAACAATTCTTATATTTTTTGCCACTTCCGCAAGGGCAAGGATCGTTTCTTCCCACCTTATCCGCCTTAACAACTGTAAGCTTTTTCTTAGCTATCTCACCCGAGGCAGATGCCATTATCGGATTGGCAATCTGCACTCTTTGAGTATCGGGAGCCTTTTTTGTAAGACAAAGTATCATTCTTGCGGTGTTCTCTCTTATGTCGCCCACAAGCTCGTCAAACATATCTGCGCCACGGAATCGATATTCGGTAACAGGATCTCTTTGAGCATAGCTCTGAAGTCCGACACTTCCCTTGAGATCGTCCATCGCATCGATATGATCCATCCACTTTTTGTCAACATTACGAAGAAGAACTGCGCGCTCTATCTCACGCATATTCTCTGCTCCAAAAATCTGTTCCTTTGATTTGTACACCTCATCTGCTCTTTCGCAAAGAAGCTCGGTAATTGCATCAATATCGTGCTTTTCAGCGAGCTTATGGATTTCTAAAAGCGGATATCTTTCTCTAAGCAAGAAAATGAAATAAGCATCAAGCGCCTTGATATCCATTGTTTTTTCATCAGCATTATAAAGCTCACTGACCTTTTGAGAAACGGTTTCGCCTATCATATTAGCGATCTTATCAGAAATATCAACGCCGTTAAGCACGTCCTGTCTTTGCTTATAGATAAGCTCTCTTTGCTTATTCATAACATCATCGTAAGCAAGCACGTTCTTTCTGCGTCTGAAGTTCATATCCTCAACCTTTTTTTGTGAGGTTTCGATCACACTTGAAAATGCTCTAAAATCAAGGCAATCATCGTCACTCATACCGAGATTGCTTGCAATAAGGTGCATTCTCTCACCGCCAAAAAGACGCATAAGGTCATCTTCGAGCGAGAGGAAGAAACAGGATTCA
>CAZLIB010000179.1:0-2775 GCA_964559465.1 uncultured Lachnospiraceae bacterium | reverse complement strand
TTGCAGGTACAGCCCCAAAGAAAAAGCTCCGCAAAAAGAAATGGCGTATACAAGGGCTGCGCGCCCCTACATAGAGAAGTTTGTGCAAATTAAATGTAGGGGCAGCCACCCACCGTCCGCAAATAAATCATAATCTTCTCTATAAATCAAAATTTGAAAGCAAGATGTCAAAATCAAAAGACCACCCTGTTCTCAGGGTGGTCTTTGGCCGTTATGTTATTTCTTATCCTGCTCGATAAGGCGCTTGATCGCCTCAATAGCAACTCTGATAGCTGCCTCGGTATCAACGTTGTGAACGTCATCGGTGTCAAGTCCCGCGTCATAGCGCTCCTGATTCCAGACTACCGAGAAAACTGCGCCGGTGCGAACTCTTAAGAGTGATCCGACCACAAAAAGCGTGCCGCTTTCCATTTCACTTGCCTTTACACCAAGCTTTTTCCAAGCATCCCACTGTGCAAGAAGCTGGGAGGAGGTGGGCATCTTAGCAGGTCTGTGCTGACCGTAAAAGCTGTCCTTTGCCTGCACCACGCCCACGTGTGAATCGTATGGCTCTGCCTTTGCCGCCTCGCAAAGCGCAAAAAGAACGTCTGTCGTGGGAACTGCGGGGAAGATCGCGGGAGCATATTCAAGGGAAGTACCGTCCTGACGGACCGCGCCGTTTGCAATAACTACGTCGCCTGCCTTAACGTCAAGGTCAATACCGCCGCAAGTACCAACGCGAATGAACGTTGTAGCGCCCACCGCCGTAAGCTCCTCAACAGCGATAGCGGTGGAAGGACCGCCGATACCCGTTGAGCAAACGCTCACCCTTTCGCCGTTCAAGTAGCCGTTCCAGATGCAATACTCGCGGTTTGTTGCAAGATATGTAGGATTGTCAAAGAATTTTGCTATTTTTTCGCATCTTCCGGGGTCACCGGGAAGAATTACGTATTTTCCCAGCTCACCGGGAGCTGCGGGAATATGATACTGTTTACCTTCTGTCTGAAGCATATGTATTACCTCTCTTTTTAAATAGTTACAAGATTGGGACTGTTCTTTTTCGAAAAAAAAGAACCAAAAAGCTTTTTTAAAAAAAGCATCAATTCTAATCCAAACTAACTTCTTTTTTTCTTCTTTTTGTTGGTCGAAAAACCGAATTTGCCGATCTTTTTTCCAAGCTCGAAGTATTCACCGTGAGCATAGGCGACAAGGTTTGCCCTTTCAAAATGCATTTTGTCTTCCTTGTCGAAAAGCGTCTCGTCGACGTTCACGGCAACGATATCTGCCATAAACATATCGTGTGAGCCAAGCGGAATTATATCTGTCACACGGCACTCAATGGAAATGGGACATTCCGCTATCATCGGGCAAGAAACCTGCGTGGCAGGCTCTTTGGTGAGCTTGCATTTTTCAAATTTGTTGACCTTTTTGCCCGTGTAGATACCGCAATAATCGGCTTCGCGGGTAAGATCCGAGGGCGTGAGGTTGATAACGAACTCGCCCTTTTCCTTGATAATATTATACGAATGGCGCGTTGGGCGAACCGAAATATAGGTCTTTGGCGGTATAGTATTGAGAATTCCCGTCCAGCCGATAGTTATGATATTGCTGTTCTCCATATCACCGCAGCTGACCATTGTTGGCGGAAGCGGAGAAAGAAGCGCGCCGCCCTTAAAGCTTTTCTTTGCCATTATTCTGTAATTTCCTCAATGGTGGAGATAACTACGTCTTTTACGGGGCAGTCCTGATACATCCACATCTTCACAGTTGTGGGCACGTTCGCGATCTTGTCGATAACGTCAAGTCCCTCATAGACCTTACCGAACGCGGCGTACTGACCGTCAAGATGAGGAGCGCGCGCATGCATGATAAAGAACTGTGAGGAAGCGCTGTTGGGCGCGCTCGTTCTCGCCATAGAGAGAACTCCGCGTTCGTGCTTGAGGTCGTTTTGAACACCGTTCGCACGGAATTCGCCCTTAATAGATTTTGCGTCCTTGTGGTTGAAATCCGCGTCGTAGCCGCCGCCCTGGATCATAAATCCGGGAATTACGCGGTGGAAGATAAGTCCGTCAAAGAATTTTTCTCTGACAAGACCCATAAAGTTCTCAACTGTGATGGGGGAAACGTCGGGGTAAAGCTCTGCGCACATATCGCCAAAGCCCTCTACCTTTATTCTGATCCTTGGATTGCTCATTTTCATTTTCTCCTTATATTTCAAGTGTATTTATTACGTCGCCGTACGCGAGCAGAAAAAGCTCTTTTATGCGCTCGCTCCTGCCGAGCAGATGAAGATATCCGAAAAGCGCTTCCATTCCTGTCGCCACTCGGTACTGACCGACGGTCGCGCTTTTGGGCGTGCTTGTGTGGCCGATATTTCTTCCCCTGCGGTAAGCGGCGTTTTCCTCATCGGAAAGCACGGACATAATTTTCATCATTGCCTCCGCCTGCGCCTCGGCTTTAACAAAGCGAAGAGCCGCACTATTTAAATTTTTAGCCGACGAAACGCCCTTTTCAACAAGCATCTCTCGCACGCAAAGCTCAAGCACGCTGTCACCAAGATACGCAAGCGCTGCCGCGCTGATCTCTCCAATTGCCTTTGCCATTTCTATCCTACCTTTTTTTGGAAACATTACTCTATTTTAATAATATCACAAGAAAAAAGAAAAGTCAATAAAAAGTATTTTAGTGATGTAAATGCCACCCGCACACCAAATCGGGATCTATCGGGATGTTAGCACACGCTTTGCGCGATTGTTTTGTCCACTTTTTTTAAAAGTGGCTCTCCACGAGCAGTGG
>CAZLIB010000178.1:0-2791 GCA_964559465.1 uncultured Lachnospiraceae bacterium | reverse complement strand
TGAGGGAGTTCCCCTCGTTCAGCAAAACTAACTTACCGATAAATCAAAATTTGAAGTGCTATACAAAATAAAACCGCGAGGGATATCCTCGCGGTTTTTGGTATTCGGTTAATTATTTAACCTCGATGCTTGTAATATGTGTATTGATGCCGTTGTACCAATATGCAAAGCCAACAACGTCTACAACGTCGCCTGCCTTGAGCGTGCCAACGAGTGTATAGAGCTCTGTTTCGGGACCGGTAAGGTATCTTTCAACGCAGAAGCTATATTCAGCACCGTTATAGCTGAACGTTACGTAAATGTCGTCGCCGGGCTCGCCGTTCTTGTATTCGATACCTACTACCGTAAGACCTGTGAACTTAACGAGCATATTCTGATAACCAATAAGCTCATCCTTGCCGAGAGCTGCTGTTACGTCGATGGGATCTGCAACGTGGCTGCCTTCAAGAATTTCTATCTTTGCATAATCGGGATCAAGCTCGTCAGTAATGATCTCAACCTCTCCTGCCCACTCTGCCTTGTAGCCGTAAACACGGATCTTTGTGCCGGGTGTGAGCTGAGCTGCCATTTCCTCTGTGCAGGGGAAATCGTAAAGGAAGTAACCGCCATCATTATCCTGAGCGTAAACTGTGATCTTATTATTCCACCAGGACTGGTGAGCCTGAACGTATGCTTCGATTACAACCTTGCTGCCAACCTCGGCTTCCATATAATCATACCAAGTCATAACTCCCTCGCCATTGTCGCCGCCGGACTTAACTGTTGTGGTTGTAGTTGTTGTGGTTGTAGGATCACTATTATTTAGACAGCCAAAAAGGCAAAGTGCCATACTACAGAGAACAAACAAACATAAAAACTTTTTCATTTTAGATTCTCCTTTGAATAATGAAATTTTACACTATTATTATACACGCTTTTAACAAAATGTCAATATTTTATTGATTTTTTCTTTTTTTGATGGCGTTGACCGTAAAATATGCGATTATTCCCACCCAAACGCACGCGAGCGTGCCGAGAAGGATTTTGGATTCTGTAGGCAGGGGGCCAAGCTCCTGCTTTGCAAAGCTATTCTCGATCTGATCGAGCTTATAGAGTGAGGTCACTCTTGAAAAAAGCAATTCCATAAACGCTTCGTCGATAACTCTGTTTTTTGTGGTGGAGCTTACGGTCAGCTCGACGAGCTCGCCCGCGGCGTTTCGCAGTGAGGTCGAACCGTTGAAAACGGGAGTTGTAAAGCTATTTTCGGTATTTTCGATAAGGAGCTTTGATGCTTCGATTTTCACGTCATAATACAGATCGTTATTCTCACCCGCACGGTTGAGATAATCCTGATACTCAGCGCTGCTTTGCGCCTTTGAGGTCACGGGAATATAGCCCTCTGTTTGAGAATAAGATATTTGAACATTATTTGTGAGTAAATATTGCGCAAAGAGCCAAGAGGCGAGCACCTCGCCGCTATCCTCTTTATTGAAGATACAAAGGGATGGTCCCTGAGATATCATTTGCGGGTTTTCTGTATCGAACTGAGGGATAGCCATTACCTCTGTTTTGAATGAAGCAAGCTGATCCTCGGGAATGTCGATGAGGGGGGCATTACAGCCCATCCAGGTTGCGCCCGCGGTGGAATCTATTGCAAAAATGCACTGACCTGCATTAAGGAAGTTTGCGGGGTAGCTTGAGATTTGGAACGTGGAAAAAGCGCCTGTTTTAGCGTGATAGGAGATCTCGTAAAGAAGCTCCTTTGTGGTGTCGTTGAATATATTTATCTCGCCCGCATCGGTTGAATAGGGTGCGCCGAGCTGACGGAGCATTGAGATCATCATATTATCGGTTGATTTATAGATGAAAGGAATAAGGGTCTTTTGACCGTTGGCAATATAATTTCCGTTTTCATCCTTACCGAGAGCCATCGCGTATTCGCACACCTCCCAGACGAAATCCCAAGTAAGAACCTCGGGGAGAGTAAAGCCAAGCGCTTCAACAAGGTCGCGGTTGACGTAGCACGCCTCGGTAGAACGCATAAATGGCAGGGCATATTGCACGCCGCCGATCTTGCCCTCGTTCAAGAATTCGGGAACGATCTCATCTGCCCGAGGAGCATCAAATTTCAATTCCGAGCCGCCAAGACCGTATTTTTTATTTGCGATAAGATCGTCAAGCGGAACAACAACGTTTTCGCCCTCCATATAGGTCGCTATATGGTCGGGGTAGGTAATGCAAACGTTTGGAGTTGTTCCGGTCGAGATATTTGTGATAACGTTATTATATATTTCACCGTAGTCGGTGAAGTTGCGGAGAGTTACCTTTATGTTGGGATAAAGCTTTTCAAATTCAGCAACGGCGTTGGCATATACCTCACGCTGTGTAGCATTATTTTCGTTCTTTGCCCAAAAGGTTATCTCGTATTGCTTTGAGGTGTCAAATTCATCGGGTATCTCTATTGAGCTTACATTTCGCGCACCGTGACAGCCCGAAAGGGAGAGCACAGCAAAAAGCATTGAGATAAGGAGAATAAAGGAAATAATCTTTGTAAATATTTTCATCCCTTTGTACCTCCTCTCGAAACGCCTTCCATAATTCTGTCCTTGAAGATCAGGAACAAAACTATAAGGGGAAGGGAGATGACCACTACTGCCGCCATCATAGCGGGAACATTTTCGCGTCCGAAGCCGCTTTCTCTTATTGCCTGAATACCGTTCGAAACGAGAAATTTCGTTTCATCGTCCGTAATAAGGCGGGGCCAGACGTAAGAGTTCCAGCACTCAATGACCTTAAGAATAAGTATAGTGAC
>CAZLIB010000177.1:0-2817 GCA_964559465.1 uncultured Lachnospiraceae bacterium | reverse complement strand
CTTGTTCACGTTCCATACGGAACTGTTAGCATCAACGGTGCAAAGCTTGCTACAAGAACGGGTAACGTTATCCTTCTTAAAGATCTTTTTGCACAGGCTATAGATAAGGTTTCCGAGATTATGGAAGAAAAGAATCCCAATCTTGAAAACAAGGAAAAGGTTGCAGAAGCTGTTGGTGTTGGCGCCATCGTATTCTATTATCTTTCAAGCAATAGAATAAGAGATATCAACTTCGTGCTTGAAGATGCACTTTCCTTTGACGGTAACACAGGCCCATACGTTCAGTATACTTATGCAAGAACCTGCTCATTGCTTGAAAGAGCTAAAGATTCTACAGTTGAGGGTGATATTTGCTTCACATCCGATGACGAAAGAGAGCTTCTTAAAACCCTTGCGCGTTTCCCCGAAAAGGTACTCGAGGCAATTGACGCTTACGAGCCATCTGTTGTAACAAGATACATTCTTGACGTTGCAACGTCGTTCAACAGATTCTATCATAACTGCCAGATTCTTTCTGCAAATGATAAGAACGTTCTAAATACGAGAATTGCACTCACAAAAGCTACAAATTATGTTCTTGGCAACGCCTTTGAGCTTATTTGTCTTAAGAAGACCGAAAAAATCTAATATTATCGGTTGACAAATCAAATACACAGTGTTACAATAAACAGGTTAATAAAAGAGAGGTATTAATAATATGTCAGGACATAGTAAATGGAATAATATCAAACATAAAAAGGAAAAAACCGACGCTCAAAAGGCTAAAATATTCACAAAGATAGGCAAGGAAATCACGATAGCAGTTAAGGCAGGCGGTGGTGACCCCACAGTAAACGCAAAGCTTCGCGACCTTATTGCTAAAGCAAAATCCAACAACGTTCCCAATGATAATATCGAGCGTACAATAAAAAAGGCGCTTGGTGAAACAAATACAACCTATGAAGAAATCGTATACGAGGGCTATGGTCCTGCAGGTATAGCCGTTATTGTTGAAGCTTCAACTGATAACAGGAACAGAACCGCAGGCGACGTTCGCTCATATTTCTCAAAATTTAAGGGCAATCTTGGTCAAACGGGTTGCGTAAGCTATCTTTTCACTGAACAGGGCGTTGTTATCATTCTTAAAGAAAATGTATCTGATGAGGATGCTCTCATGGAAACTGCACTTGAGGCGGGTGCTTCTGACTTCTCAAGCGACGGCGATGTATTTGAAATTTATACTGAGCCCGAGGATCTTTATGCAGTTAGCGACGCTCTTGTAGCTGCCGGCTATGAGATCGAATCCTGTGAAAAGGATAAGATTGCATCTAACTACATTACACTTGAGAATCCTGAAGACATTAAATATATGAACCTTCTTATCGAAAATCTTGAAGATCACGATGACGTTATGAACGTATATCATAACTGGGAAAACTGTGATGATTAATTGAAAATTTGATATTTTTTAAATACTCCGCAAAGTAGATAACTTGGCGGAGTATTTTTTTGAAAAAATATTGATTTTTTGATAAAAAATGTTTGTAATTTTACAATATGTATGGTATACTAATATGAGAATGACTATCTGTAATTATTTTTAGTTTTTATCGTTTATTACATATAAAGGAGCAACTCTATGAATGAAATCAAATTTCTATTCGATGAAATAGTAAAATTATTTGAAATGCATGTTTTGCATAGATTGGAGCACATCGAAGTGCATGATTTTTTTGACGTGCTGATCCTGTCTATCATTTTCTTCTTCGCATTCAAATTTATTATCAATAAGAGAGCAGCACGTCTTGCACTAGGACTTATATTTGTATTGATACTCATGTTGCTCAGCTGGTTCCTTGATATGAAAGCAATGCTCTTTATATTCCAGAACTTCTCGCAGGCAGGTATTATTGCTATAATCATAATGTTCCAGCCTGAACTGCGTTCCGGACTTGAAAAGATAGGTAATGCACCTATTTCAAATATCAAAAACATATCAAGTGATAATAAAAGCTCGTCATATGTCTTAAGTTCAATAAATGCTATTACAGAGGCTGCTTGTGACTTGTCCATGGAAAAAACAGGAGCACTCATAGTTATAGAGCGCGAAACCAAGCTTGGTGAGCATATAAAAACAGGAACGGTAATTAATGCCCAGCTTTCACCTCAACTTCTTAAAAATCTTTTTTATAACAAAGCACCTCTTCATGACGGAGCGGTTATTTTGAGAAACTATCGACTTTACTCTGCCGGTTGTTTCCTACCGCTTTCTATGAAAGAGGACATCGACGAAAATATGGGAACACGTCACCGCGCCGCTATTGGTATCACTGAGGTCAGTGATGCGGTGGTTGTTGTTGTTTCAGAAGAAACAGGAAAAATATCCATCGTTCATGACGGTACTTTGAGACAGAATTACAGTTATAAATCACTCAAAAAAGAGTTAACAAAGCTTCTTTTGCCCAATGACAGTACAAAAAGCGGTAAGCAGATAAAAAACAGTAAAAAACTAATTGAAACTAAGGAGGGTAACGATGAACACTAATTACGAAAACAATGAAGTCAATGTTGAAATTACTTCAAAGCAAGAAGAATTCGCATCTCGAAAGTTTAAACACTTTGACGTAATTATATATATCGCTTGCCTGTTAATCGCGTTTTCGGTTTGGTGTTATGCAAGTTACCTTGATGACCCCATCATCAGACAGGAAGTCACTTTGAACTTGGTTCTTGAAAACGGCGATTGGGGTGATTATATTTCTACCCCAAAATTAACAATTGTGATTTACGGAGAAGAATCACTCCTCTCGGGTATTTCCGAGCTTACAATCAAGATAG
>CAZLIB010000176.1:0-2861 GCA_964559465.1 uncultured Lachnospiraceae bacterium | reverse complement strand
GACGGCAGAAAGATCAAGGGCACGATCCACTGGCTCAGCGCAAAGTATGCCGAGGAAGCTACATTGATGCTTTACGATAACCTCTTCACCATCGAGAATACAAACGACATTCCCGAGGATAAGACCTACAACGATTATCTTAACCCCAACTCACTCGTTAAGGTTGAACATTGTAAGATCGAGGCTTCTCTTCTTGAAGCAAAGGCAGGAGATAAATTCCAGTTCGTTCGCGACGGCTACTACTGCAAGGACTCAAAATATGAGAACACCTTTAACCGCATAGTAGGACTTAAGGACTCCTTCCCCAAGAAATAATGCTTGAATTTTTAAGCAGACACGCCGCGGAGATATGCTATTTCGTTATCATTTCGATAATAGCCGTCATCGTTACGGCAAAGGATAAAATACGCGCCATAAACGGCGGCAAGCGCACTCGCGAAGCCACTCTGTTACTGATCTCCGCCCTCGGCGGCTCGGTGATGATGCTTTTTATGATGCTCCTCATCCGCCATAAGACCAAGCACAAGAAATTTATGATAGGAATTCCCATCATCATCGCCTTGCAAGCACTTGCAATCTGTTTTGCTCGCGCGATGCTTTAACAAATCATAAGCAGAGTTGGCTTTTCCGACTCTGCTTATTGTTTTATACCCTAAAAAATGTGAATAAACTGTAAATTTACCCAAAAATCCCCAAAATTTACTGCACTTTTTTCAAAAAAAGGAGTCTATATATGTAAAGGCCTTTAACAAACAGATCGGAGGTGTGGCTATGAACGATATAAAAACGGACGTCTATGCGTCGGATACATATTTGACAGAATTGTTCTGGGAAAGAAGCGATAACGCCGTGAAAATGGCGGATGAAAAGTATCACAGCGTCATATTTTCGGTAATCCTTGCCATTCTCGGCAATCGTGAGGATTCGGAGGAATGTGTTAACGACGTTTACCTTAAGCTGTGGGATAGCATTCCGCCAAACAGACCGTCAAGCTTTCGCGCTTACGCCATAAAAATCGCAAGAAATTCAGCGCTTAGCAGGCTCAAAGCAGGCAAAGCGCAAAAAAGGAATTTCGGCATTCGCACGTATTCCTTGGAAACGCTTGCGGGCAGTGCTTTTGCAGAAGCTGCCGAGGATGACGAAAGATCCCGTCAGATAGGTATGGTAATTGAAGAATATCTCAACGCGGCGGATGACAGGACGATGTATATTTTTATGAGTCGTTATTACTTTGGAAGAACCATAGGCGAGATAGCAAAAGCTTTGAAATGCAGCCGATCTAACATCAATCAACATATTAAAAGAATCAAAACCGAGCTTAAGAAAAAGCTCGAAGAAGGAGGGATTTACGTATGAATGACAGAACTTTGATGGAAGGCGCTTCTTCTATTAGTGAAAAGACCGTTGAAAGATTTTTGTGCTATGAAGAAAAAATAAAGACGACCGCAAATCTCTTCTACATTAGAAAAACTTTGCCTCAACTACTTATACGCAGACAATACAAATTCGCCTCTGCAATTTGCTCTTGCTTATTATTTGTTTGTGTGATATTATTTGCGTTGTCAAGTAGTGGATGTTTTATGTTAATTGACCTTTCGGACATATTTTCATATGAAAAAATAGAAAGTATTACCATTACCGGTGGAGCGTTGGACTCTGTTCACACTACCCTCAAAAGCGAAGAGGATATAAGAAGATTTTGTGAGATGTTTGATAAAAAACAGGATCGTTTTTGGGCAGTAAATTCAAAAATCAGCAGTGAATTGCCCACAAATAAAGATCAACTCGAAATTTTCAAAGGCTGTTGTGTATTGATAAAGTATAGCAATTCCTCGGAAAACTTAATGCTTATTGTGAATCCCGACAACTCATTTGCGTTTCATCAAGGTGAAAAAAGCTATATTTGTAATAATTTAAATGCCTTGGATTGTAATAAAATTAAGTATTTTAAATAGGAGGAAAATATGAAAGTAATTAAGAAGATAAGCGTTGTTGTGTTGATAATGGCTTTTTCCTTATCAATATCATTCTTAGGATACTCATATCAGATTAAAGCATCTGCGCTTGATAGTCATGATAATTACATTATTCTGACAGAAGAAATCTTTAGAAATGACATACTCGGAAACGAAGATATTGTAATGGTGATTAATGACATCTGTCTAGAGTATTCTTCGGGTGTCATGGCTTTGTCTGATGACGAAATTGGGGAATGCTTTCATCCTGTATCCTTCGACCCCTCTACAGGAACATGGTATGGTTTTTCATTTACTCATTATATTAGAGAAATTACAACGCCTAATGGTAATATAGTGCGGGTAAATGAGCACACTTCAGAATTACCTGATGAGTATATTGAAGTTACCTCAAATTATGCGAGTGAGATGGGAATATCTGCCACCAAAACGGACGAACCGACAATTTATTACAATTGTCATTCATATGCTTGGTATTGGAATGATTCTGACAATATATACTGGATGAACGATCCAACTATGTATTATTCGTCTATTGATCAATCATATGTAGAAGTTCAATACCCTCGTGAAGGTGATATAATATGTTATTTTCAAACTGTAGATTCCTCAAACTCTCTAAATTTACATTCAGGTATCGTTAGTGAGGTTTTGATTGAAGGTTCAAATTCATTAGAGTCAATTATGGTTGAATCTAAGTGGGGACCACTTGGAAGATATACTCATCGCGGAGATCAATGCCCTTATGTTCCTGAGTTTGGCGGATTAGCAAACGAAGTAAGATATTACCGTCCCCGAACAGATGTGAAATGTGACTTATCAACCGATATGAATTCCATTCTCAGAGGATTGACCTTAAATAATTCCGGCAATATTACCGACAGA
>CAZLIB010000175.1:0-2864 GCA_964559465.1 uncultured Lachnospiraceae bacterium | reverse complement strand
CTGACAATCCCTCCGTCAAAATCAAAGATTTTGCCACCTCCCTTTACACAAGGGAGGCTTTATTGCGGCTTGCATCAGGCTCGCCGATTTTAATGTAGCACTACTCTGTTATTGCCCCGGTAGAACCGAGGGTTGGCTCTACACCTAAAAGCGCAAGCAAAAAGTCCCCTCGGCATTGCCGAGGGGACTGATGATTTTCAATTATTTGAGTGTTTCGTATTTGTAGCCGTATGTATTAAATCCGGTTGTGATCTTACCAAACAAGTACTTGTTACAAGCAGACTCGCAGAATACGATGATCTTACCGTCAAGGCAAACAAGCTCCTCACTCATTGGAGCCGCAACAACCGTGTTTTCGGGATCGTGAGAATCCACAATATAGCAAGGAACTGTAAAATCAAAGCTTTCATAGGTCTTTTCGGCATTTTCATCCTCAAGATCGCCGTAAGCTATAGTTCCCTTGTAATTGTAATTATCAACGTGAGTGAATTCAGACATATCGTAGAAGAAAAGGTTTGAGGTTGCAAGTCCCCAAGAGGAAGAGATGACCATTTGTCCGTCAGGAGTCATGCAAATACCCTGAATCATCTCTCTCGCGGAAATGATAGCAACGGGATCGGGGTTAACACCAAATTCCGCGCTCTCATCAAGCTTAAACACGGTCATAACTGAAGTATTGGTATTGTCAGTACCGGGAATATCAATTTTCTCGTGCTCGGGAGTGAGATAAACTGTTTCATCCTTATGATAAGAACCTGCGAGGATATATCTTTGACCGTTGTAGTCAAATGTATATGTATGCGCAGGAGAGTTGTATGTCTTAACTGTTCCAAGCATCCTTGTTTCGCTCTTGCCTTCAAGAATATCCTTAGCAGAGAAAACGTCAAGACCGTGGCTGTCTTCACCTGTAACGTAAACGTAATCGCCAAAATATTCAATACCGCCTGTGTGGTCTGTATAGGGTGTTCCGTCGGCATTGAGAAGGCGTGTAAACGTAACGTTGCCCTCTGCATCTCGAACGTAAACACGAGAAGCGATGTCGTCACCAAGCTCACCGAGAATAGGCTTACCCATATAACCTGTGAAAAGGAATGTTTCCTTCTCTTCAACATAAGTCATACCTTGGGGAACGAAATTTGAATCAGCAACACCGGGTGTTTTGAAAACTACTTCTGAATTGTTATAATATTCGGCTGCGCCTATGTAGTCGTAGAGCTTAAATCCAAGCACTGCGACAAGAATGATTCCAAGCAAAACAGCCAAAACGATCAATACGTGTTTCATAAAAAGTCCTCCGTTTTTATTTCAAATCATTAAAGAGCAAAATCCTCAAGCTCTTCAAGGTCAAGAGTGCCAACGTTTTTCTTAACGGGCTCTCCGTTCTTAAAGAGAATGATCGTGGGAATGCTCATAATACCGTATCTCTTTGCGATCTCGCCGTTCTGGTCAACGTCGATCTTTACGCACTCGAGCTCGTTGTGATCAGCAGCAAACTCATCAAAGGTGGGAGCAAACATTCTGCAGGGTCCGCACCAGGTTGCAAAAAAGTCAACGAGAACGGGCTTTTCGCTCTTCAAAAGAGCGTCAAATTCTTCAGTTGTCTGAATAATATGTGCCATAATTATTATATTTCCTTTCTGTTTTTAGTTAAAATAAGTTTTCAAACTTTGATTTGTCGCGCACTATGTTTGCACAAAACAACCCCATAAAGTGTGTGCTAACATCTCTATAAATCCCAATTTATTGGTTTAAATCGATTCTTTTCAAAACCTCTCCGCTATCAAGGTGCTTTATTTCGAAAACACCGTTCTCATAGATCATATAAGAGGGCGGATTATTTTCCTTGGGATAGGTTGTGGAGCCGGGATTTATATATAGGTTTCCCTCACCGAATTTTTCTATGCAAGGAACGTGCGTATGACCGTGAATAAGTATTTCACCACTTTTAAGAAATCCCACATCGGCAGTATTTATCTTATGACCGTGGGTGAGAAGCATTGAATAGCCGTCAACGCAAAGATAAGAATACTCTGCCATTATCGGAAACTCAAGAAGCATCTGGTCTATTTCAGCATCGCAATTACCTCGCACGGAGAGAAGCTTGTCCTTGTGTAAATTTAACAACGCGATCACCGCTTGCGGCTGATAATTCTCAGTTAATTTATTTCTCGGTCCAAAATAAAGTATGTCGCCAAGCAAAAACATTTTTTCTGCTTTTTCTCTTTCAAAGGCAGCCATCATTTTTTCGGCGCACACGATATCGCCGTGAATATCTGAAGCAAACATCAATCTCACAGGTAAATCACATCTCCCCTTCACGCAAAATTACAAATAAACAAAAATCGGAGAAATCCGACAAAGATTTCTCCGATAAATTCGTTTTATCTTGCGGACTTATTATTAAGTTCGCTATTATTCCTCGTCCTCTTCGTCCTCGTCAACGAACTCGCATGTGAATTTTTCACCGCAAGCGGGGCAAGCAAGATTTTCAGGATCAATAGTTTCGTCAAAGCAAACTACCTCACCGCAAGAGGGACATTCAACCTCAAAGAACATATCGTCGCAATCGCAGTCACAGTCGTCATCGCAATCACAATCGCAGTCGCAATCGTAATCAGCAAATTCACATTCGTCGCAATCGCCTTCGCAATCGCAGTTTTCGCAGTCACCGTCACATTCCTCGTCAAGGAAATCCTCAACGTCAGCAAGGTCCTCGTCAACCTCTTCAATGTAATCCTGAAGATCAACGATATCTTCGTTTATCGCCTCAACCTCGTCAGCGATGTCGGAAACAAGGTCAAGAAGTGCAGCAAGGATCTTACCCTCGGGAGTTGTCTTATCAAGGTCAACGCCGTCAGCAAGTC
>CAZLIB010000174.1:1906-2867 GCA_964559465.1 uncultured Lachnospiraceae bacterium | reverse complement strand
GATGAGTGTTGAACACTACAAATTCCTTGTTTGTAGCGATATCTTTAAGGATCAGGTAGGTGCATATACGGTAGTGCGCAGCGCCCCAGCTCTTACTCATCACGTCGGGTGTTTCACTTAGCCAAAAGCTTCCGCTGTCAATCTTTTCATATTTATCGGTTCTGTAAAATATCGGGCATCCCTCGCTCAAGATCCATTCATCGCGGTATGCAATTTCCGAGTCATAATCGGGCATAGCATCCTGAAGATAAGCATAATGCATAAAGGTTACCTCTTGGAATCCGATTATATCGGGTTTTACGGAGTTTATGTCTTCAATAATCAGATGAGCGCGATAGAACCAACTCTTTTGGAACATATCGTCGGGAGCATAGCATCTTACGTTGGTACTCATAATAGTCATTTCTTCACTGCTTTCAGAGGAAAGCTCGACCTTTACATCCTCAATAAGATACTTTGGAAGGTAAGTTAATTGAGTAACAAGAAAAGCAATTATAACAACAAGAAGAAAAATAAGTATTCCTTTAAAAACAGCTGCCATATGACACCTCCAAAATTTTAACTGATTTCATTATAACACATACATAATCATTTGGCAAGATAAAAATATTATTGAATTTTATCGCTTGACACAAATGGTTAATTAAGGTATAATGATCTGGAGTTTAATGAAAGGAGAACGATATGATACTGATTATTGCCGAAAAGCCCAGTCTTGCCCGAAATATTGGCGCGGGTATTGGCAAAATGACAAACAGAAACGGTTATCTTGAGGGTAACGGTTACCTTATAACCTGGGCTTTTGGTCACTTGTTCTCCCTTGCTGATATTGAATACTACACACCCTCGCCCGACGGAACTAACCGTTGGACGATGCAAAATCTTCCCTGTTTTCCTCAAAAGTTTGTTTTCGAGTTGAAAAAGGATGCTAAAAAACAAGTTGATCCGGGTGTTGTTAAGC
>CAZLIB010000174.1:0-1896 GCA_964559465.1 uncultured Lachnospiraceae bacterium | reverse complement strand
GAAATGACGTTGATACTATTGTAAACGCAGGCGACGCTGACCGTGAGGGTGAAATTATAGTAAGACTGTGTATTCAGAATGCGTTGCAATCCAATAAGGACATTCGCCGTCTTTGGCTTCCCGACCAAACGCCGCAGACTGTTGCAAAGGCATTGACAGAGATGAAGCCCGATGATGAATATGACAATCTTGCCAACGAAGGCTTTGCACGTACCTACATCGACTGGCTATACGGTGTTAATCTTACGAGATATGCTACTTTGAAAACAGGCACTCTTTTGCGTGTTGGACGAGTTATCGTGCCTATCGTTAAAGCCATATACGATAGAGATATGGCAATAAAGAACTTTGTTCCTGAAAAGTACTTTGTTATCGCCAGCAAGGAATTTACAAACGGTGAGGTTATCGAGCTCAACGGCAAAGAAAAATTTTCAAAGGACGAACTATTTAAGGCTCAAGAGCTTTGCAATAAGTACAATACTTCAACGGCAATTGTTACAAGTGTAAAACGAAAAAAGGACACCCTTCAACCGGGTAAACTTTATTCCCTTTCCAAGCTTCAGAACGTTCTCGGTAAGAAATATAAGATGTCAATGAAGCAGAGCTTGGATATAATTCAGAAGCTTTATGAAAACGGTTATCTGACGTATCCGAGAACTAACTCCGAGTATCTTGCCACAAGCGAGCAAGGTAAGGTTAAAACAATTCTTGAAAACTGTAAAAAGCTTGGTTATCCCGTAGAATTTAAATTTTCCAAAAAAATATTTGATGACTCTAAGATCGAATCACACTCTGCCCTTACACCAACATATAAAATCCCCGATTCTTCTAAGCTTTCCCCTGATGAGATGAAGGTATATTCAACGGTATTCCGTCGATTCGTTGCTGTGTTCTGCGCCGAGGAATGTATAGTTGAGCGCAGTGAGATCACCATTAAGGTAGGTGATTACGAGGAATTCTCTATCAAGGGCACAGTTATCGTTCAAAAGGGTTGGACAAAATATGATGATTACACACAGAAGGATAAGATCCTTCCCAAGCTCGCGAAGGGTGATATTGTAAACATCAATTTCAAGCCTGTTGAAAAAGAAACTGCTCCACCAAGACATTACACTATAGAAACCTTGAACAACTATCTCAAGAATCCTTTTAAAGAAGATAAGGCGGCTCTTGAAGAGAAGAATCAAAGTGATGATAGCTATAATGCGGATGACTCCGAGGACTACAAGGCAATATTTGAAGGTCTTGAGCTTGGCACAGAGGCAACTCGTACGGGCATTATAGATAACGCAAGAAACAGCCAATATATTCATCTTAACAAGGACATTTACACCATTCTTCCCGGTGGTATATTTATGATAGAATCCCTTATGAGAATGAATATAAATATGGACAAGTATAAGACCAGCCAGCTCGGTCAGGCGCTGAAAAAGGTTTATCGAGGTCAAATTGCTATTGATGATGCTATAAGGCTTACAGAAAATGAGCTTTCAGAAATATTTGCAAGCAAGGACACTCCCATTGAAATCGATACCGATAACGGCTTTGTAGGTGACATTATAGGACAATGTCCTCTTTGCGGAGGTGAAATCAAACGAACAAAGTTTGGATACGGATGTTCCAATTACCGTGAAAAGGATTGCAAATTCACTATTGGAGCTTATATTCTCGGAAGGTCCATTTCAAAATCAAACGTGCAAATGCTGCTTAATACGGGAAAAACCTCTAAAATTCAAGGTTTTACCTCTAAAAATGGCAAAAAATTTGATGCTTTCTTAAAGCTTCAAGACGGTAAAGTCGTATTCGACTTTTAAATACAAATCTCCTCTTTTTAACACATATTTTGGCAAAATAATATACTGTTACCAGAACAGTTTTATTTGTACAAAAATTTCC
>CAZLIB010000173.1:0-2890 GCA_964559465.1 uncultured Lachnospiraceae bacterium | reverse complement strand
TGAGTACGGTTTGTTCAAGCAGATGATCGTTGATGGAATGCAGATTGAGCTTCCTGATGTATGGCTTCCCGGCGGTGAGGTTTGGCTCACACCCAGAACCGACAGAATATTCAAGGTTCGCCTTGGTGGTCGCGTTCGCGAGGAATGGCGTCAGGATCATATGGAGGTAATTTATGAGGACTGTGAAGAATACGAAGCAGTTCCTTACGATATGATGATATCCGGTGCAGATTCAAAGGCAGTTTCCTTGCTTCGTCTTTGGAAGGCAAGAGATATTCATAATTTCAATATGAATCTTTTCTCACAGGGACAGTATGCAAGAGCACTTGAGGAAAGCACAAATGCAGAAATTCTTACAAAGGTTCTTTATCCTTCCGATAATCATACCGAAGGTAAGATCCTTCGTCTTACACAGCAGTATTTCCTTGTTTCTGCATCAATGCAGAGCATTATCCGTGACCACATGGCTGTTTACGGAAACCTCGAGAATCTTCCTGAAAAGGCAGCTATCCACATCAATGATACACATCCCGCTCTTTGCATTCCTGAGCTTATGAGAATTTTCCTTGACGATTATCACTTCTCTTGGGAAAAAGCTTGGAACATGGTTACAAAGATCGTGTCCTATACTAACCACACAGTTCTTCCTGAGGCACTTGAAACCTGGAACGAGGATCTTTTCAAGCTCAAGCTTCCAAGAATCCATCAGATCGTTAAGGAAATCAACGAGAGATTCTGCAAGGAAGCGTGGGGTACATTCCCCGGCAACTGGGATAAGATCTCCAAGCTCAGTGTTATCGGCTACGGTCAGGTGAGAATGGCTAATCTTTCCGTTATCGGCTCACATTCTATTAACGGCGTATCTAAGCTTCATTCCGATATTCTTAAGGATACCGTGTTTAAGGATTTCTATAAGATGTATCCCGATAGATTCGAAAACGTAACTAACGGTATCGCTCATAGAAGATGGCTTTGCTATTCCAATCCCAAGCTTGCATCCTTGCTCGACGATTGTATCGGTACAGGATATAGACACGCTCCTGAAGAGCTTTCTGACTTTGCAAAATACGCAGATGATAAGGCAGTTCTTGAGCAGATTCGTGATATTAAGCACGAAAACAAGAAGGCTTTTGCTGACCTTCTTTACAAGAAGACAGGCAGAACTCTTGACACACATTCAGTATTTGACGTTCAGATCAAGCGTTTGCACGAGTATAAGCGTCAGCTTCTTAATGCTCTTAATATAATTAACCTTTATATTGATATTAAGGAAAATCCCAACCTCGATGTTCAGCCTCAGACCTTCATCTTTGGCGCAAAGGCGGCTCCGGGTTATCAGATGGCTAAGGAGATTATCAAGCTCATCTGCTATATTAGCCGTGAGATCGAGCAGGATCCTATTGTTTGCGAAAAGATAAAGGTAGTATTCCTTGAGGATTATAACGTAAGTATGGCGGAAGCACTTATTCCTTCTGCAGAAATCAGTGAACAGATCTCTCTTGCAGGTAAGGAAGCCAGCGGTACAGGTTGTATGAAGCTTATGATCAACGGTGCGCTTACCATAGGTACACTTGACGGTGCCAACGTTGAGATGCTCGCTGCTGCAGGTAAGGATAATATGTATATCTTTGGTCTTACAGCAAAAGAGGTTGACGATATCTGGACAAGAGGATACCACTCTAACGAATTCTATGCAAACAACAACCGTCTTAATAAGATCATTGATTGTCTCAATAGGGGCTTTGCAGGTCAGTCCTTCGCTCACATTTCAAGATACCTTCTTACAGGTATGGGTGTAGCAGACCCCTTTATGTGCCTTGCAGATTTTGAGTCTTACCGCACAACACACGACAGAATGATCGAAGACTATGCAGATAAGCAGAAGTGGAACAAAATGTCCCTTATGAATATTGCATCTGCAGGTTACTTTGCGGCTGACAGAAGTATTGAAGAATACGCACAGAAATTCTGGAATCTTAAAAAAATCACAGGAAACAAATAATTAATGTATCAACTATCAGACAGTGCCTCAACTAATAACGTTGAGATCAGAAAAGAAATAAAAGTTGATTCATCGTGGGAAAATGCCTCGTATCGCGGGGCATTTTCTATAGATGATGATATCAGATTCAAAATAAGCGTTCCAACGAGTATGGGAACGCAGGGAATAGTTCTTCGCATCAACCGTGACGGAGAAAATTATTGGGATATTCCACTTACTTTGACGAGCTTTGAGCTTGGTAGAGAGGAATATACTGTTGAATTAAATATGAATACCTTATGCGGACCCGTTCCTGCGCTGTTTTTTTATGAGTTTTTGTTTCTTCGCGGAACGAGAACTCTCTTTACAAGAAGCATAAATAATTATGATTTTGAGCTTTCTTATCACTCAGAGTCAAAGTTTTCGCTGCTTGTTTATCAGAATTATTTTCAGCCGAAGGAATGGTTTGGCAAGGGAATAATGTACCACGTTTTCGTGGATCGCTTTGCAAAGGGTGATATCGCCCCCTACCATAGAGATGATGTTATCATCAATGAGGATTGGTATAACGGTATTCCTCAATATGCTAAAAATCAGGGCGATAAGCTTAAAAACAATATGTTCTTCGGCGGAAATCTTAAGGGTGTTGAGGATAAGCTTGACTATCTTGAAAGCCTTGGAACGAAGGTTATTTACTTAAGTCCCATATTCAAAGCTTATTCCAACCATAAATATGATACGGGCGACTATATGACCGTTGACGAAATGTTTGGCGGTGAAGAAGCGTTCCGCTCATTGCTCGAAAAGGCGCGTGAGAGAGGAATAAGCATTATTCTCGACGGAGTTTTCAACCATACGGGTGATGATAGCCTGTACTTTAATAAGTACGGAAATTATCAGTCAGAGGGT
>CAZLIB010000172.1:0-2901 GCA_964559465.1 uncultured Lachnospiraceae bacterium | reverse complement strand
CGGTATCAGAATTTTACCTCCCTTTATCACAAGGGGCACACGCGGCGGTGATAAGCTTTACAGCACGCGCCTTGAGGCGCTTGTAGGCGTTAAGAACTTTGTTGAAAATTGTGGAGCCGATCATATAATTATTTCTGATTGCAATATGATCTGCAATATTGACTTTTCAGATGTGCTTGAAAATCATATTGATAATAATGCAGATATTACGGTTATTACAAAGCTTGTAAACACTCACGAGCTTAAGTTCCCGCTTGATCAGCACATCAAGGTGGTTGAATATAATGAAAATGGTGAGATCGTTGATTATGTTGACTATGACAGACAGCAGGGCGAGCTTCACATCAATACCAACATGATGATCATCAAGCGTTCATATCTCCTTAATCTCATTACTGAGGCTGAAGCAAGAGGATATGATAGCTTTACAAGAGACGTTATTGCGAGAAATCTTGGCAAGCACCGTTTCTTTGCATTTGAATACGATGGATATTTTAACTATATCGATTCTATGCAAAAATATTTCTTCTGCAATATGAAGATGCTTGATCCGAGTAAGAGAAAGCTCGTGTTCCACGTTAAGAACAGACCCGTTTACACAAAGGTTAGAAACTCTGCGCCCACACGCTATACAGAGAATGCAAAGGTTACCAATTCCATTATTGCTGACGGATGTGTTATCGATGGCGTTGTTGAGAATTCAATCCTTTTCAGAGGAGTTAAGGTTGGCAAGGGCACTGTTATTAAGAATTCTATTCTTATGCAGGATACTTATACAGGTGATGATGTTTATCTCAATTGTGTAGTTACGGATAAGAACGTGACGATCAAGAAGGGTAAGATGCTCTCCGGTCACGAAACACTTCCTTTCTACATTGGAAAGGGAACAACAGTTTAACATTTTTTGCCCCAAGGAATAACTAATATTGACGAGGAAATAAAAATGAGAAAAATTTTATTTGTAGGTGCAGAGGTTATGCCCTTTGCGGCAACGGGCGGTCTTGGTGACGTGCTTGGTTCATTGCCCGCAGCACTCAAAAAAGAATATCAGGACGATATAGACGTTCGCGTAGTTATGCCCCTTTACGACGCAATCAAGCCCGAGTGGAGAGAGCAGATGAAGCTTGAGGCGGTTTTCAACCTTCCTCTTTCCTGGAGAAATCTCTACTGTGGCGTTCTCAGTTTGGTCAAGGATGGCGTTACCTATTACTTCATTGATAATGAATATTATTTCAAGAGAGGAAATCTTCACGGCTTTGGTGACGAGGCAGAAAGATATGCCTTCTTCTGCCAGGCAGCGGTAGCAATGCTTGGTGTCATCGGCTTTTATCCCGATGTACTCCACGCTCACGACTGGCAGGCAGCTCTTTCAATAACGTATCTCAATTTCGAGTATCGTTGGAGACAGGAATATCAGAACATAAAAACTGTATTTACGATCCATAATATTGAATATCAGGGACAATTTCCCAACAGTGTTGTCGGCTTCGTATTCGGCTTTGGACCTTCCGACTATCTTGACTATAACGGCTGCGTAAACCTTATGAAATGCGCAATTGAGATGGCAAATGTAGTTACCACGGTCAGCCCAAGATATGCTGAAGAAATCAGAAGCGATGAGTATGCACACGGTCTTGCACCCATTCTTAACAAGAATGCGCACAAGCTTACAGGTATTCTTAACGGTATCGATTATAATTACTACAATCCGGAAACCGATTATGCGATCTACCAGAACTATGCTTCGGGCGATCTTGCTAATAAGGTCCATAACAAAACCGAGCTTCAGAAGAGCCTTGGACTTCCCGTAAGAGAGGATGTTCCGCTTGTAGCTATTATTTCACGGCTTGCATCACATAAAGGGCTTGACCTTGTTCGCGACGTTGCTTACCGTCTTGTTGATAATCACGACATTCAGCTCGTTGTTCTTGGTAAGGGAGAAGCGCAGTATGAAAGCTTCTTCGTTGATCTTGAGAGAAACAGAAACGACAAGGTTCGCGCGCTTATGATGTACGATAGAGATCTTTCTAAATGCATTTATGCTGCGGCAGATCTTTTCCTTATGCCATCAAAGAGCGAGCCATGCGGTCTTTCACAGATGATCGCATCTCGTTACGGTGCTATTCCCGTAGTAAGAGAAACCGGCGGTCTCTACGACTCTATCAAGGGCTATTGGTTGCTTAACGGCACAATACTCGGCAACGGATTTACCTTTGCCAACTATTCGTCAGAGGAGCTTTATGAGCGCACAAATGCTGCCATTGAGCTTTATCATAATAAAGAACTATATCCTAAATTCATTAAGAAAATAATGGATACGGACTTTTCTTGGGGAACTTCCGCAAGAAAATACTATATGCTTTACGAAAGAATGTAAAGCGAATTTCGCAAATACCTATTTAATCTTGGAGGACACATGAATTACCAACCCACAGTGAACGAAATCACAGAAAATTTAGAAGGCAAGCTCGCCAGATATTTCGGTTGTACGTCTAAAGAAGCGACCAGAGAACAGATGTACAAGGCGGCTGCCATGACAGTTAAGGATATTCTTGCTGCAAAGAGAGGAGAATATAAAAAGTTGGTCAATGCTGAAGGTGGCAAGAGAGTGTACTATATGTGCATGGAATTTTTACTTGGCAGATCACTTAAAACAAACATTTGCAATCTTGGACTTGCTGATAATTACAGAGATTCACTCAAGGCGCTTGGCTTTGATCTTGATGATCTTTACGAGTGCGAGCCTGACGCAGGTCTTGGAAACGGCGGTCTTGGAAGGCTTGCCTCTTGCTATATGGATGCTCTTACAAGTCAGGGATATAAAGCCACTGGTTTTTCAATAAAATACGATTTTGGTATTTTTAAACAGGTGATAGTTGACGGTTGGCAAACCGAATTTCC
>CAZLIB010000171.1:0-2903 GCA_964559465.1 uncultured Lachnospiraceae bacterium | reverse complement strand
AGCTCCCGCGTGAGCGGGTGAGGGAGTTCCCCCTCGTTCAGCAAAACTAACTCACTGATAAATCTAAATTTGAAATGAGGGGAGAATTATATCTCCCCTGTGAAGTTTGTGGAAACAAGGTGCACAATTCTGCATTCCTCGCTCAATGCGCCCCGCGCTATTTTTCCAAGGCCGCGCGCAGCTTTTCAAGTGCGCTTTTTTCAATTCGGCTGACATACGAGCGTGAAATACTCAACCTCTCGGCAATCTCCTTTTGTGTGTACGTATGTTTTAGTCCAAAAAGCCCGTATCGCATCGTAATTATCTGCCTCTCGCGCTCGTCGAGCGCGTTTTTGACGAGCCGCAGAGCGCGCTCTATCTGCGTTTTGCGGTCAAGATCATCACCAAGATCCTCGGTTGTGCTGATTATATCCATATATGTAAGCGGATTTCCGTCGCGGTCGACGTCAATGGTTTCGTTGATGGAGATTTCGCCCGTTCGCTTTTTTTGCACTCGAAAATACATCAGAATCTCGTTTTGAATACACCGTGCAGCGTAAGTTGCAAACCGTGTTCCGCTTTCGATTTTAAAGGTATCCACCGCCTTAACAAGACCAATAACTCCTATTGAAATAAGATCTTCACTCTCGGGCGAGGATGAATAATATTTTCGCACGATATGTGAAACTAAACGCAAATTGTGCAAAATAAGCTTTTGACGCGCACTCTCGTCTCCCCCGTGAGCGAGAATAAAGTTATCTTTTTCTTCCTCCGCCGTCAGTGGAGGCGGAAATTTGTGGGGCATTGACACACCGAGAATCATATGATATATATGAAAGACCAAAGTCAAAATCAAAGTGAACATAAAAACCTCCCAAAAAGCTCGTTGGTTAAATTTTATGCTCATTTTTTAAAATTTTGCTTGTACAGTTAAAATTTGCGATCGTTTACTTTAAATTTATCCAATTCAACGAATAATTATTCTAAGGAGATTCTATGTTTGTTACAAAATCCTACAACCGCGCACGTGCGGTAGAATACGCAAAAAGATGGGCACTTTCCCGCAACCCTCTGTTTTTTGATTTTACGGGCGGGGGTGGCAACTGCACTAATTTTGTTTCCCAATGTCTGCTTGCGGGCGGCACGGTAATGGATCCAACCCCAACGTTTGGGTGGTATTATGCATCTATTGACGACCGTTCTCCCTCATGGACGGGAGTGCGCGAATTTTATGAATACATGTGTGGGTTGGGTGATTTTCCGCCTAAAACCGAGCGCCAAGGTCCATTTTCCAACGAGGTCGCGCGAGAGCTGGCGGAGATCGGTGACGTAGTTCAGCTTGCCAATGCAAGCGGACAATTCTATCACTCACTTCTTGTGTCCGGATTCTCGCCCGACGGTGATATCCTTGTTTGTGCACAATCGAACGACGCGTTAGACAGACCGCTGTCGACCTATAGTTATGCTTCGGCGCGATTTTTGCATATTATTGGAATAAATATTCAAATATATGAAAACAATGAGTATTTTTCTAACCTTATAAACGCTGTTTCTCTACCGCCCAAAAGTCAGATATATATTCCTTTACCGCGAGAAACGCAAGACTCTCAGAAATAAATCCTCTCGTGATAAATCTCAATTCGGCAATCTTTTTTATTCCAAAGCCACTTGATTTTGCAATCAAAAGTTGCTATAATAAAATCAGACTCACATTACTATTGTTACATACGGAGGACGTTATGGCTTGGAATCACACCAAAAAGAGCAAAAAAAGACAACAAAAGAAGGTAATGAAAGCAATATTCGGCAAGTCGTTGCCGCTTGTAATGATACTTTTGCTCTTGCTTGGAGTGGCGTTTGGCTTACTCTACAATCAGAGTGAATTTGTACGCGATTTCGTTGACGGACTCGGTATTTTCAGTACCACCGAAGCTACAAACCCTACTCCGTTTATCGACCCGAACGGGGAGGAGATGGCAGTTCATTTCATTGACGTCGGCCAGGGGGATTCCGCGCTCATTCAAACGACCTCGGGCAGCGTTCTGATTGACTGCAGTGAATCCGAATACGGCGATGACATAGTCGCATATCTTAGCTCGCAAGGAGTTACTGAGCTTGAATACCTTATCATAACTCATCCCGACTCCGACCACATGGGTGCGGCAGCATATATTCTTCAAAATATGGCTGTTAAAGCAGTTGTTATGAACGGTCAGGAAAAGACCGCTAAATTTTTTGAAAACGCACTAAACGTAATGGAAGAAAAGAATATTGAAGGCATTATCGTTGAGCCGGGTGACGTTCTCACGGTCGGCGCGCTCCAGATGAGGATTTTAGGTCCGCAAAAGCTTGATTTTTCCGATGCAAAATGGAACAATGCGAGCATTATAATCCACGCAACATGGGGAATCCATTCGTTCCTGTTCACGGGCGACGCTGAGGAGGAGGGCGAGGCAGATCTCCTTGCAAAATACGCAAGCTCTATCAAGTGTGATGTTTTCTCTGCGGGACATCACGGCTCAAAGACATCAAATTCGCTTGAGCTTTTACAGGCGGCAGACCCCGATTTTGTGGTTATCTCCTGCGGCGAGGGCAACTCGTACGGTCATCCCCATCAAGCGGCGCTTGACGTGTTCGCACAGGTGGGTGCAACCGTATACCGCACCGACAAGGACGGAAGTATAGTTTTTGTGACCGACGGAAAGACGCTTACAAAGAGATAAATACTATTTCAAAAAGGGACTCGGAAGAGTCCCTTTTTGTTTGTGTTCAAATAATGTAGCTTTTATTTGCAACGGGCGACCCCGCCCTACGGTGTTCGTGCGAACATCGTGCGCTAATTTGGTATTTATCGGTGTGTTAGCACACGCCTTGCGCGATTGTTTTGTCCACTTTTTTAAAAGTGGCTCTCCACGAGCAGTGGC
>CAZLIB010000170.1:0-2933 GCA_964559465.1 uncultured Lachnospiraceae bacterium | reverse complement strand
TTTTAAAAAAGTGGACAAAACAATCGCACAAGGTGTGTGCTAACACACTGATAAAACCCAATTTATATAAAATAAAACCTTCTCAATTTAATAATAGCACATATTCTTACGTTTGTCAAAGATAAAGTATTTTTTTCTTGCATTTTATGGCATTTTATGATACCATAATAATAGAAATTTATTTTTCGAGGGCAAAGAATGAAATACAACGTAAAAATCAAAAAGCTTAATGAAAATGCTACCATTCCCACTTACGGCTCACCCTATGCCGCAGGTGCGGATCTTTACTCTGCCATGGATGAAATAACCATTGCTCCCCATACCACAACTCTCGTTAAAACAGGGCTCGCTCTTGAGCTTCCCGTGGGATTTGCAGGGCTTATCTATGCGAGAAGCGGTCTTGCTTCAAAGCGCGGTCTTGCACCCGCAAACAAGGTTGGCGTTATAGATTGTGACTATCGCGGTGAGGTCATGGTCGCGCTCCACAACCATAGCGACGTTCACCAAACGGTTGCCAAGGGTGAAAGAATTGCACAGCTTGTTATCACTCCTTACGTGGTTGCCGATTTTGAAGAAGCAGACGAGCTTTCCGACACCGTCAGAGGCGAGGGCGGCTTTGGCTCAACGGGCACAAAATAGGAGTTTTTATGAAGATTAAAAACAAGATGAAGCTCGGTACTGTGGCAGTTGCAGGCGGTGCGCTTGCAGGTTTTGCTATGAGCCGTGTGCTTGACAACCTTGTGAACACCCACCTCTCACGCGAGGGCGTGAGCAATCCCAAAAGCAAGGTTATGAGCAAGAAAAATCAAGATGATTTTGCAAGCAGTCCGGAGGTCACACTCGGTCAGCTCTTTCACGCATCTGCACCGCAATTAAATATAACCATTCCCAATCGCGATGGCAGACATATCAATGCTCTTCTGTATAAGAATGAAACTGAAAGCTCAAAATATGCGATAATCGTTCACGGCTACCGTTCATCGGTCAAAGCAGTTTCATATCTTTCACGAAGATATTATGAGGCAGGCTATAACGTGCTTGTTCCCTATATGCGCGCGCACAAGGGCAGTGATTATGATTTCTGCACGATGGGCTGGCACGAGCGCTTTGATATTATTGATTGGATAAATTATATCGATCGCACAGCAAATGACGCCCACATCGTTCTTCACGGTGTTTCAATGGGAGCCGCAACAGTTATGATGGTAACCGGAGAAATACTTCCTCCTTGCGTCAAATGCGTTATTGAGGACTGCGGCTACACCTCGGTATACGATGCCTACAGCTATAAGATACCCAAAATGATGCATCTGCCTGCATTTCCGTCCATCGACATTTTCAGAATAGCAATAAAGAAAAAGGTGGGATTTGACATAAAGGAAGCATCTGCGCTTGAGCAAGTAAAAAAATCGCACACACCAACACTGTTTTTACACGGCAGCGACGACACGGTCGTTCCAGTAAAAATGGCAAAGGAGCTTTACAAAAACGCGTCCTGTGATAAGGACATCTATATCTTTAAGCGCGCTGACCACGCAATGAGCCCCCTGCTCTATCCCGAAAAATATTGGGAAATGGTTTTTGAATTTATTGATAAATATTAAAAACAACGATAAAAAGACCGTTGCAGCCGCAACGGTCTTTTTTGTTTATTTTTTCTCCTGCGTCCAGCCTTCTCCGTGATTTTCGTGTGCGCGGGAAATTGTCATAAATGCCTGTGGGTCGGCGCGGTTTATTATGAACATAAGGTCGGAATATTCACGCATACTGAATGATACGATCAGCATCTTCTTGGGTTCGCCCGAATATGCTCCCACCGCGTCAACTATGGTCGCCGTTCTGTCAAGCACCTCGATAACGCCGCGGCATATTTCTTCGCTCTTGTTTGAAACTATCTGTGCAACGTATGCCTGACTGCTGCCAAGGAACACTCTGTCAATGACCGCAGCGCAAACGAATGCACTCGTTATACCAAGAAGTGACAAAACGATATCTTCAATTATAAATATACCGCAAATTACTATAATTGCATCTATAGCAAAAATAACATGCGAGCTTTTGAGCTTTTTGAAAACCTTGCAGATAATAAACGAAAGCACGTCAACACCGCCCGTTGATCCGCCCGCAATAAAGGTGATTGCACAACCCGCGCCAACGCACGCACCGCCAAATACCGCCGCAAGCAATACCGCTATATCGTGGTAGCTCGAGTTTTGAAGTACAAAAAGACCGCCAAGCACTTCAGGATTAACAAGATCGTAAAAAACGGTAAACAAAACAGGATAGAATATTGTAGAAACAAGCGTTTTCGCGGCAAAGCTCTTGCCCAAAAATACAAGCCCAAGGAAGAAAAGCATCCATGTAAGAGCAGTAATATGAAAATCAACGCCGAGAGCAAACGGAATTATCTTATCAAGCACGATAGCCATGCCCGAAACACCTCCGGTTACCAAGTCGAACGGAACGATAAATATGGCAGTGCCAAAAGCAAGAACCGCAGTTCCTATTATAATAAGAAATATATTTTTGATCACAGATATAATATCTTGTTTGGTCAATTTATAATTCATTCAAACACCCCACATGGATTAATAATCATACATTATCTATATTATACACCAAGATTATTAGTTTTTCAACAAGCATTTTGATTTTAATCAAAAACGTCAATAAATGTTATTATTTTTTATGCTACACTCACACAAACAAGAACCAAAATTTGTGTGAATTGCATAAATTGAAATGTTTTTCACGCCTTAAATCAAGCAAATTACCAAAATTGAGAAAATTTTGACAAAGGTATTGTATATTTTTTAAAAATGCGATAAAATAGATGTGTATGGGGACTTTTCTAAGTTCCAAGCTCAGTTTAAAAATAATTTTATAAAATGGAGGACATTAAAATGTCAGTAAAAGTTGCTATTAACGGATTC
>CAZLIB010000169.1:0-2955 GCA_964559465.1 uncultured Lachnospiraceae bacterium | reverse complement strand
TTAAAAAAGTGGACAAAACAATCGCACAAAGCGAGTGCTAACACACTGATAAATCCCAATTTTTCGTTTTGGCAGAGCGCGTATTGACAATGCAAATTTAATTTGATATAATCAAATTAATATAATTTACCTCACAAGGAGGACAAAAAATGGCATACCTTTCTGACATTCAAATTGCAAAACAATGCAAAATGAAGAATATTTATGACATCGCACGTGTTGCTGGTGTCGATGAGGAATTTATCGAGCCCTATGGCAAGAACAAGGCAAAGGTTTCGCTTTCGTATCTCGACGCGAAGGCTGATACTCCCGACGGAAAGCTGGTGCTCGTTACCGCTATAACTCCCACCCCTGCGGGTGAGGGGAAGACCACGACCACCATCGGTCTTGCCGACGGACTTTCTCGCATTGGCGAGAGTGTTGTCGCTGCGCTCCGCGAGCCATCTCTCGGCCCCGTCTTCGGCGTCAAGGGCGGCGCGGCGGGCGGCGGATATGCCCAGGTCGTGCCTATGGAGGACATAAATCTTCACTTTACGGGCGATTTTCACGCTATCGGTGCTGCGAACAACCTTCTTTGCGCTATGCTCGACAACCATATTTATCAAGGCAACGAGCTTCGCATTGATCCCGAGAGAATAACTCTGCGCCGTTGCGTAGATATGAATGACCGCCAGCTCCGCACATTACAGGACGGTCTTGGCAGACGTGTTGACGGCGTTCCGCGAACGGACGGCTTTGATATTACGGTTGCAAGTGAGGTTATGGCTATTTTCTGCCTCGCTTCCTCACTTGACGACCTTAAAATGCGCCTTTCAAGAATGATAGTTGGCTACAACGTTGACGGTGAGCCTGTTACGGCAGGAGATTTGAAGGCGTCAGGCGCTATGACTGCGCTTTTGCGCGACGCGCTTTCTCCCAACCTCGTGCAGACACTCGAGGGAACGCCTGCGTTCGTTCACGGCGGACCGTTTGCGAACATCGCGCACGGCTGCAACTCCGTTATCGCGACGAGAATGGCTCTCAAGACCGCAAAATATACCATTACAGAGGCGGGCTTTGGCGCTGACCTTGGCGCTGAAAAGTTCCTTGACATAAAATGCAGAATGACGGGGCTTAAGCCGAACGCCATTGTGCTTGTTGCGACCGTTCGGGCGCTCAAAATGCACGGTGGACTTGCTAAAACTGAGCTTAATGAGGAAAATCTTGATGCGCTTGAGAAGGGAATCCCCAATCTTTTGCGTCACCTTTCCAATATCACCGACGTTTACCGCCTTCCTTGCGTGGTCGCGATCAATAAATTCCCCACCGATACCGACGCCGAGGTTGATTTTATAATCGAAAAGTGCAGAGAAATGGGCGTTAACACCGTGCTTTCAGACGTTTGGGCAAAAGGCGGTGAGGGCGGAATCGAGCTTGCGCGCGAGGTTGTTCGACTTTGCGAGCAGGACAACTCGAATTTTGCGTTCTCATACTCGCTCGACGGCTCTATCGAGGATAAAATCGAAGCAATCGTTAAAAACGTTTATCGCGGTGACGGAATTTTTGTTACCGACGAAGCAAAGGAGCAGATAAGAAAGCTTGAGGAGATCGGCTTTGGCAACGTTCCCGTTTGTATGGCAAAAACGCAATATAGCTTTTCCGACAACAAGGACCTGCTCGGCGCGCCCGAGGGCTTTACGGTTACAATTAAGTCTGTAAAGGTCAGCGCGGGCGCAGGATTTGTCGTTGCTCTCACGGGCGATATTATGACAATGCCGGGTCTTCCCAAGATTCCCGCGGCGGAAAAGATCGACGTCGACGCGTGCGGCGAGATCGTCGGGCTTTTTTAAGGTAAAATTATGAGAAAAGAATATATACCCGCGATGGCTTTGTACGCCGTATCGGCAATTTTGTTCATCGCAAGCGCCGTTTGCGCGTATTTTAATAATTATCATTGGGCAACCGTCGGACTTTTCGCTGTTGTGCTTCTCCTTTTTGCTTCCTCTGTTCTTGTAAAGATCGGCAAAAGATTGCGTGAAAAAGAGGAGAGGGAACAAGCACAAGAAAATAAAGAAGAAAATGAATAATGAGTTTCCTAAAAGAAAAAACATACGTTTGAAAAACGTGGATTTTATGACCACATAATCCGCGACAAGCGTGATTTTGATGAAATATCAAAATACATCTACGAAAACCCGTTAAAATGGCAATTTGATGAGCTATATTGCGAAGAATAAGAAAACCACCTCTTGTGAGGTGGTTTCTTTCGTTTTAATTATCTTAAAGCTTCGTAAAAGCTGTATTCAACGCCGCCGCTTATATGCTCAAGCGCGCCTTCCTTTAGTTCAATAACCATAAGGCACTCGGGCGCGGGGAGTCCGACGCTCTCGTGGGCAAATATACCATAGGGAGCAGAGGTTTTAAAGCCGCGCGCGTTGTAGTTTTGAGGGTTGCCCTCAACGATGCACGCGCTATAGCCAAGCTCTTTGGCTTTTGCAAGTCCAAATTCGATAAGCTCCTTGGAAATATGCTGACGTTGAAGCTCCGTTTTCACCGCAACGGGTGAGAGAATAAGCAATTCGTCCTCATATTTTCCGTCAAGGCGGAAACGAGAAAAGAGTGCAAGTCCGATAATCTCGTCGTTTTCGTCAACCATAACGAGGTCGAGCTCGGGCAAGTAATACTTTTTGCTTCTTATCTCGCGAACGAGGTTGCCGACAAGAGTGCCGCTTTCCTCGTCCTCGCTTTGTGTGAATACCTTTTTTGCGAAGAGTGCGGATTTTTCAAGCTCATCCGCTTTAACTGTTCTGATAATTCTTTCCATTGATTCAATACCTTTCTGTTTTTGTTTCAAAAGGCAAGAAACAATATTTTTTGCTGAAATAAATCTGCGTCAACCGTTCAAATTTTGATTTGTCGGGGAGTTAGTTTTGCTGAACGAGGGGAACTCCCTCACCCGCTCACGCGGGAGCTCCC
>CAZLIB010000168.1:0-2958 GCA_964559465.1 uncultured Lachnospiraceae bacterium | reverse complement strand
ACAGGCGGTTTTTCGATCACCACGGTGTTGACTGGTATAGGAGTGCAGGCGCGTTTCTTAACTACTTTTTGAAATTCGGCGGCAAATTCGGCGCGTCGACTATAACTCAACAGCTTATCAAGAACGTCACAGGAAATGACGAGGTTACCGTTGAGCGCAAGGTGCGTGAGATACTTTGGGCGCTCGAGCTTGAGGGAGAGCTTTCAAAGGACGAGATAATGGAGCTTTACCTCAACGTAATTAATTTGTCGGATAGCTGTTACGGCGTTGGCAGTGCGGCGCGAAGATATTTTTCAAAGGACGTAAGTGAGCTTTCGCTCATAGAATGCGCCTGTATTGCTGCGATAACCAACAACCCAAGCTATTACAATCCCATAACTCACCCTGAAAATAATAAGGAAAGGCGAGATATCATTCTTTTGCAGATGCACGAGCAGGGATATATCAGCGATGAAGAGCTTGAAGAAAGCTACGGCAGAGAAATAACACTCAACCCCGATGATAGCGTGGTGAGAACCGAGATACATTCGTGGTACGTGGATATGGTGATAAACGACGTAATTGCAGACCTTCAGACAGAGCATAACCTTACGCGCGAGCACGCGTCAAATCTCGTTTTCGGCGGCGGACTTGAGATATATATTCAGATAGACCGCGAGATACAGGATATAATGGAAGAATACTATGAAAACACCGCCAATTTTGTGTCGGGAGAGGGCGCGCAGAGCGCGATGATAATAATTGACCCGCAAAACGGCGATATTCTTGGAGTGGTAGGCGCGATCGGCGAAAAGACGGGCAACCGAATACAGAATTACGCAACTGACACGCTCCGTCCGCCCGGATCAACTATAAAGCCGCTTTCGGTCTATGCGCCCGCGCTTGAGAGGGGGATCATCACCTATGCAAGCGTCTATGACGACACCCCTGTCTCCTTTAACGAGAGCAGCAGCGGTGCGCTCTCACCTTGGCCGAAGAATGCGAACGGTATTTATCATGGGCTTTCCACAATGAGCTATGCGCTTGCATATTCGACGAACACTATTCCGTTAAAAATACTTGAAGAGCTTGGACTTTCTCATTCCTTTTACTTTCTTCGAGATTATTTACATCTTGACGATCTTGTTGAACGGGGAAATGATTCGTCGGGAGCATTTATTACCGATATGGATTATGCCGCACTCGCGCTTGGACAGCTGAATTACGGTATAAGTGTGCGAGATATTACGGCGGCATACTCGATTTTTGCCGATAACGGCGAATATCACGCACCGAGGTCGTATTCGCTGGTCAAAAATTCCCTTGGTGAGATTTTGCTTGAAAAAGAGGCAACTGACGAGCGCGTTATCAGCGATGGAAACGCCGAAATTATGACAGAGCTGCTGACCGACGTTGTGTGGGGCGGCACTGCCGATGGGTTGACAGTAAAGCACAAGGTCGCGCTCGCCGCCAAAACGGGTACAACACAGGACAACAAGGACAGGTGGTGCATCGGGTACACGCCCTCGCTCATCTGCGGTGTGTGGTATGGCTATGAATACCCCAAGGAGATACCTCGAGCTGAGAAGGATCATTTTCTTAATGCCTTTGACACGGTGCTGACGCGCATTTACGAGCGCGACGCGCGTTCTGCCTATGCTGACAGAAAGTTCGAGGAGAGCGCGCGTCTTATTACGGTGGATTATTGCATGGATTCGGGATTATTGCCTACCGATGCCTGCCTTGCCGACGCGCGCGGCTCACGCATCAAGACGGGTTATTTTGTTAAAGGAAGCGAGCCGAAGGATGAGTGCGAAGCTCATATTTTGGTTGAATATGATGCCGTTTGCGGCGGGGTGGCAACTATTTTCACACCCGATGAGCATATAAAAAAGGTTGGAATGATACAGGTGCAAAGGGAATTTCCAACACAGATAATAGTCAGCGATGCGCAATACGTTTATAAAAAGCTTTATAGCTCAATTTTGCCCTCGTTTGAGGAGAACAAGCCGTTTTTTGCGCCCCTTGAGGACGAAAAAAATAAAAGATATTTCGGCAGAAGTGCGGGAACAAAGCAATTTAACCGATTGTCGACGGCGCATTTTTCGGCGTCGGACCTCGTTTTTGAGAGGAATATTTTGAGGTAGGGTGAATTTTGATTTGCTGCGCACGTTGTTTGCGCAAAACAACAGTATAATGTGCGGTGATAACACACTGATAAATCCCAATTTAAATAAAAACTATCATTAAAATAAAAAATTCTCCATAAGATGTACAAAATACATTTTATGGAGCTTTTTATGTCAAAATACAAAAATAAAAATTCATTTGATAGTGTCAGATGCGAATACGAGCGAACGGACAAAAGATGCGTTTTGTTTATTCCGATATTGCTCGTTTTTCTTGGGATTTTTACCCGTTGGGTAAGCGGAAGCCCCATTTCAACGCTTCATTATGTAGGTGCGAGAGATCTCGTTCCTCCCGTATGGCTTATGGTCTTGCTTTTCAGTATTTCGTATGTTGTGGCGGGACTGTCATTGGGGATTGCGCTAGGCAACCGCTTCTGCGCTTGCGGTGAGAAAAAATATCAGGGCGCTATGTGGCTTTGCATCGCTCTTGCGGCAGGGTATTGCTGGTATCCCATTTTCTTTGTTGCTCGGCTATTTCTTGTGTCGATAGTCATTTCCGTAATATGCCTTTTTTGCGCTATTTGCGCTATGATCTGCTTTGCAAGCGTGTCAAGGCTCTCGTTTTTTCTCGCGCTCGCCTACAACTGCTGGTTGCTTTATCTTATGTTTTTGAACTTTCAGATATTTTTTGCGATATAGTGATAAAGAGTTGACAAATAATTCCTTATGTGCTAAAATAATAGAAACGGACGTGTTTTGTTACAAAAATGCCCGTGTGCAGAGAGAAAATTTAAGCGCAGATAGGCATTTTCGGTGCCCAGCTCTGCGCTTTTTTATGTTTTTATAAAAA
>CAZLIB010000167.1:0-2959 GCA_964559465.1 uncultured Lachnospiraceae bacterium | reverse complement strand
GTATATTTTTATTTAAGGGATAATTATACTTTTTTTCACATACTATCTTTAAAATTTGGCAAAATTGCAAATTCCGCCTATAGTATGTGATACCATATCTCATTTATACGGTTTTGTGTAGCAACAATCGGAGTTTGCGTTTTCGGTGCGCTGACTTCGGTTGGTGCACTTTTTTATTTTCTAAGCATTTATAAGTACATAAAGATAAATTTTTTGAGTTGTAAAATTTATAAATAGCCTTGATTTTTAAAGGTTATAGTGTTATTATAAATGCATCAAAAGGGAGGAGGCCATTATGAAAATCATTAGTGTAAAAAATCTTTCAAAAACATTCAAAAAGCCAATACGCGAAGAAGGCCTCAAGGGAATGGTCAAAGCACTGTTTTCAAAACAATATGAAGAGGTGAAGGCAGTTGACGGTATTTCCTTTGACATTGAAGAGGGCGAGATAGTCGGCTACATCGGTGCCAACGGAGCAGGCAAGTCGACCACAATAAAGATGATGTGCGGTATTCTTTATCCAACAGGCGGTAGCGTTACCGTTAACGGAATGAGCTTTGAAAACGATAGACAAAATATAAACAAGGAAATGGGCGTTGTTTTCGGTCAGAAAACACAGCTTTGGTGGGATATTCCGCTTATTGAAACCTTTAAAATTCTTAAAAGCATTTATGAGGTGCCCGATGACATATACAACGAACGATTTGAGTATCTTTGTGAGCTTCTTGATATGAAGCCATTCTTAACACAAACCGTAAGATCCCTATCACTTGGACAAAGAATGAGAGCAGATTTTGCAGCGGCGCTTATCCATTCTCCTAAAATCGTTTATCTTGATGAGCCTACGATAGGTCTTGACGTGCTTGTTAAGGACAAGATCAGAAGCGCTATAAAGGAGCTTAATAAAAAGTATAATATCACTGTCATTCTTACAACTCACGATATGAAGGACATTGAAGAGCTCTGTAATCGAATTATCATCATCGATAAAGGTAAAATACTTTATGACGGCAGTCTTGCCAACATAAAATACCGTTTTGGCAATACAAAAACTATTTTTATTCCTTCAAATATCGATCTTGACATTGATGAGCTTCAAATTAAATTTGCAGGAGTAACTGTAGAAAAGCAAGAAGATAAGACCGCTATAAAGTTTTCTCTCAATGATATTGATCTTGACGAAATGCTATTATATTTGATTAATACCTATCACATCAAGGACTTCAAAATTGAGGATATTTCTATTGAAGACATAACTAAGCAATTATATGAAAAATCTTAAGAAAAAACTTAATCAATATTTACCGTTTTCAAAAGCAGGAATAAAGATAGAGCTTAGCTATAAGGCTCAGATAGTGATGTGGATTATCATATCCTTTATTCAGGTATTTTTTGTATTGTTTCTTTACCAAGCAATCTACAGAAACTCACCTGACGGCATGAATTCCGTTATCAACGGATTCACATTTTACGATATGGTACTTTATATGATTACGTCCTTCTTTTTCTCATTCGTAATGGGAAGCGGTGATACAAGCTACGATATCTATACTGATATCAAAGAGGGAACAATAGCCAATACCCTCACCAAGCCCGTGTCATACCGATTGCGCCATTTGTTTACCTATTTTGGCGTACTTACGCTTGACTATGTTATAGTAATTATACCGTTCTTGACCATCGTATATGCAACCTTTATAGGATTGGGGCTTTTACAAATCGAAGCGTGGCAGTTCGCCGCAAATATTTTCTTCTTCATTATTTTCAGCATCTTGGCAGGATTTGTAAATAATGCCGTAAGTTATTTTGTTGGCATGCTCGTATTTTATACCGACCACTTGTTTGGACTTAATATGGCAAGAAATTCGTTGCAAGGATTTCTTGGCGGACAAATGGTTCCTCTTGCATATATGGGAACTCTTGGAGTTATTTTCTCATATACACCGTTTGCGTTTATGAACTCCGTTCCTGTTCTGACAATTATGGGCAAAATAGACTTTATTAATATTCTGCTTTATATTGTCATAGCATTACTTTGGATTTTAGCCATTGAGCTTGTTAATCATTTTATCTTCAAGCATGCACTTAAGAAGATAACAGTACAGGGAGGATAAAATATGAGATATCTAAAGCTTTACTGTACTTATGCCAAGCTTTCTCTTATGAGCAAGCTTGTTTACAAGGCTAACGTTATTATTGGCATTATCGCGTTTTTATTTGCTGAAGCAACCTCACTGTTTACATTGTATATTCTTGTCAGCAGCGTTCCCAGTATTGACGGATACACTATATATCACGTTGGTCTCTTATTTGGGCTTACTAATATGGCAGTCGGTATAGATCATCTTCTCACGGATAGACTTTGGACGGTGGCATATTGGGAAGTGAGAATGGGTAAGCTTGACCACATGTTTTTACGTCCGCTACCCGTTTTGTTTCAGGTCATCGCATCCGAGGTTCAGTTAGAAGCGTTTGGCGAGATTATAGTTGCAACCGCACTTATCTGTCTTTGCGGAAGCAATCTTGAGATCACCGGAGGTGCAGGAGCAGTTTTAATAGTGATTTTAGGCATTTTGTGTGCGGCAGTAATAATTTCCTCATTCAAGGTGTTAGTCGCGTCCCTGGCATTTAAATTCAAGCGTAGCGGCCCTTTGCTTCAATTTATCTATAATTTTTCGGGATACACAAAATATCCGATGAAAATATACCCAAAAATAATTCAAATAATTTTGACTTTTATAATTCCCCTTGGGCTTTGCTTATTCTTTCCGTTTGAAAATCTGTTTGCCCCTGTACACAAACCTCTGCTGCTTACAGTGGCTATGTTAGGTTTTACAACTGTATTTGCAACTATTTGCATTTTGGCTTGGAACAGGCTTGTTAAAAAATATGAAAGCACAGGAACGTAAAAAACAAGAGAGCAACCTTCGGGTTGCTCTCTTGTTTTTGGCGGAGAAGG
>CAZLIB010000166.1:0-2959 GCA_964559465.1 uncultured Lachnospiraceae bacterium | reverse complement strand
CTGTTACAATGAAAAAATCCAAGTCTTACGACTTGGATTTTTTGGCTGGGATAGATGGATTCGAACCATCGAGATGCCAGAGTCAAAGTCTGGTGCCTTACCGCTTGGCTATATCCCAATATTTATAACAGATGAATTATACCACAAAAAGCAAAAAGTGTCAATAGTTATTTTGTCGTGATGTTATTATTTTTTCTAAACACCCTCATAAATAATTCTTTACAAATGCCGAAAATTATGATATAATGAATAAAATGGCGGATTGTGGGACATTTTGCGATATGATCATATTATCAATATATTCTTCAGGAGTGCGACTGTATAGATCTTAATACTTTAGATGATACCTTCTATATCTTTCCACACGGCAAGGATTTTTCAATCACAAAAATCGCGCTTGCGACCGAGGAGATTTATAGAATGACAAAAGAGAACGCCACCAAGCACGCAACAAGAAGTATGAAAAATAAGCCCCATGTGGCATAGTATAAAGGAGAAATTTTATGAAAATGTTAGAAGGAAAGATTGCAGTAGTTACAGGCGGTACACGCGGAATCGGATTTGCGATCGTAAAGGCTTTTTTGAACGAGGGAGCAAAGGTGGCTCTTTTCGGTTCACGTCAGGAAACGGTTGACAAGGCTATTGCATCGCTCGATGCAGGCGACAGAGTTGTTGGTTATTGCCCCAACCTTTCAAATTATGCAGAGGTTGAAGCAGCAGTTGCAAGCGTTAAGGAAAAATTCGGCAGAATTGATATTCTTGTAAATAACGCGGGCGTTTCTGCGCGCGAGCCCATTTTTAATATGACGCCCGAGCAGTTTGACAGTGTTATGAACCTTAACGTAAACGGCGTTTTTCACTGCACAAAGGCGGTTGCGCCCATTATGCAGGAGCAGCACGCAGGCTCAATTATTAACACAAGCTCAATGGTAAGTCTTTACGGTCAGAGAAGCGGTGTAAGCTATCCCACATCAAAGTTTGCTGTGAACGGTATGACAAAGTCACTTGCGCGAGAGCTCGGTCCTCACAATATCAGAGTTAACGCGGTCCTTCCCGGTGTTACGAGAACTGATATGGTTGCGGCTCTTCCCGAGCAGCTCGTTGCACAGATATCTGCGGGTATCCCCCTTGGCAGAGTAGGCGAGCCCGAGGAGGTTGCAGAGGCATTCGTGTTCCTTGCAAGCGACAGAGCAAGCTATATCACAGGCGCTATCCTTTCAGTTGACGGCGCAACAATGAGCTGATAAATAACAACAAAAAAGCCCTTGAAAATCAAGGGCTTTAATTTTATTATCTTGCAAAATGTAAAAAATTACCAAAAATTAACAATAAATTTTGGTAAATATTTGTTTTTCTTTTATATTGCAATGATTGGTAAAATATGGTAGAATATTACTGTCAAAAATTACCAATTAAAAGGAGAAAAGAAATGAATAACACAAAAATACTTATTGCAGACGAAAGCGCATCAACAAGAAGCGAGCTTCGCGAGGAGCTTAAGGCTCAGGGCTATGCCAACATTTACGAGGCGCAAAACGGTGAGGAAGCGCTTTCAATGATAAACACTATTTTACCCGAGGCGGTTGTTATAGACATTTTACTTTCCAAGCTTGACGGAATAGGAGTTATAAGACAAGCAAAAAGGGAGCTTGGTGACGAAGCACCGATTTTTATCGTAACGACTATGTTGGGCAATCATAATATGCTTGTTGAGGCGAATAACGCGGGGGCTTCAATGTGTATGATAAAGCCGATAAACTGCGAGAGCTTGGCTCATCACATTGAAAATCTGCTTCCCACAAGTTCTGTTTTCTCCTCGATTGGAAGTGAGGAGTACCCCACGAGCGATCTTGAAGCACAGGTCACAAAGATAATTCACCAAATAGGCGTTCCCGCACATATAAAGGGCTATCAGTATTTAAGAACGGCGATAATTTTAACTGTTAATGACAGTGATATTATCAATTCGGTGACGAAGATACTGTATCCAACGGTTGCGAAGAAGTACCAGACGACCACAAGCCGCGTTGAAAGGGCAATTCGTCACGCCATTGAGGTCGCATGGGACAGGGGAGACGTTGACGTGTTGAACTCCTATTTTGGCTATACTATACAAATCAATCGCGGAAAACCCACGAATTCGGAGTTTATTGCGATGATAGCGGACAATTTGCGCCTTAAATATAAAATGTACGTTTAAAAAAGAACCGATGAGGAATAACTCATCGGTTCTTTTCTGATCTTGCAGTATACGAAAGTACGTTACGAATGGTTTCACCGTCGATCTGAAGGGGAGTGGGACGGTCAAATTCAATGGTTATTTCGTGACCTGTAAGAATATCAACGTATTTTGTGTATTTAACGTGCGTGCCGTTAAATATTCTGGGGAAAATTGATAGAAGTCTGAGCTTTCCCGAATCGTGAAAAACGAGAAGACTTAAATGCCCATCCGCAGCAAGTCTGTCCTGGTCGGGAGTGGCCATCATTCCACCGCCGAAATATCTGCCCTTAAGAGTGGGGGCAAGCCAGACGCGTTTGTATTCTTTCGTTACTCCGTCAACGGTTACGGTCGCGTTTCTTGGCTTGAAGTCAAATAAAACGCCCTTTATGGCGATAGTTGTATAGTTTACAGCCTTATCGCTCTTCTCTTTGCTGATATCACCCATTTCACAGCAATAGCCGTCTATTCCGTAACCGACGTTATCAAGAAATTTATATGTTCGATCCTTTACGGTGACCGTTGGAAGATTGCGTAGATAGCGTTTTACCGAAATTGGTTCAGCGTCAGGGGAAAGCCCGATGTCGTGAGCAAAATCATTTCCGCTTCCTGAAGGATAGTATGCGATATCTGCCTTGATTTTATCACAATCGTGTAGGTTAATAAAGTGATTGAGCGTGCCGTCACCTCCGCAAATAATTAAGGTATCTGCTTCGGTGAGATTTTCAAAGAAATCAGGCA
>CAZLIB010000165.1:0-2969 GCA_964559465.1 uncultured Lachnospiraceae bacterium | reverse complement strand
GTGCCGCGTCCGATGAAGGAGCGGCAACGCCAAAAAAGCTGGGTACCCTTGTGGGACCACCCGGAAGGTTCCCTTCGGGAACTAAATTCGCCGAGGAGTTCCCGTGCGAGCACGGAACGTCCTTTCGTCGAATTTGCGAACCGGATTCCATGCGACCATAGTCGCACGGTGCCGCGTCCGATGAAGGAGCGGCAACGCCAAAAAAGCTGGGTACCCTTGTGGGTACCCAGCTTTTTTGGAGGCGCCACCCGGAATCGGACCGGGGATAGAGGTGTTGCAGACCTTTGCCTTACCGCTTGGCCATGGCGCCATATTTTCTTAACAGGTGGATTATATCACAAACAATTTCAAATGTCAAGTGGATTTTCACTCATTACCGCTCATTACCGCACTTTTTTCTGCAACTTTCTGTTAACAAAGCTCGAATTTTGTTGTATTATTAATGCGCGAAGACATCCCATAACACTTTGAAAGGAATACAATAACTATGAAATTAGCTCAGAAAATTTTCATCATTATCGGTATGATCGCAGGTTGCACAGCAATCTTCCCCCTTATCCTTGGTGGAATCGTGCTTTACAAAATGAAGAAGGGTCCCATCAGCCTCGGCTGGAAGATCGTTACTCTCCTCTTCGTTAACCTGGTCGCAGGTATCCTCCTTCTTATCGACAAGGAAGCTTAATCAAATAAAGCAAAAAGGGCGCACGCTGTGCGTCCTTTTTTTGTTGACATTTTTTATTCGTTGTTGTAAAATGTTATCATCACACAAGGAGATCGATAAATTCATGGATACAGTACACATCAACAAGGGAAAGGCTCGTATGATCGCTCACAGAGGTCTTTCGGGCATTGAAAAGGAAAACACCTGCTCGGCATTTGTTGCGGCCGGAAATCGCTCGTATTTTGGAATAGAAGCCGACGTTTATAGCACATCGGACGGTCGTTTTGTGATCTGCCACGATCACGACCTTTTGAGAATTGCAGGCGTAGACCTGCAAGTAGAGAGCTCCACGCTTGAAGAGCTTCAAAGCGTTGTGCTTTTTGACCGCGACGGCAAAAAGAGTCGCACGGATCTTCGGCTTTGTACGCTCGAAAATTACATTGAGATCTGTAAAAAATATGAAAAGCACTGCGTTCTTGAACTGAAAAGTCAATTTACCGATGTGGAAATCGCGGACATTATCAACACACTTGAATCGTTTTCATATCTTGAAAGCACCACCTTCATCTCATTCGACCGCAACAATCTGCTTCGCGTAAGAAAGATCTTACCCAACCATCCTGTGCAATATCTTTTTATGGAAGCAAGTGAGGAGATCCTTGCGCGTCTTATAGAGGATAAAATGGATGCCGACGTCCTATATCGCGCCGCAAGCCGAGAGCTTGTGGAGCGTCTTCACGCCGCAGAGCTGAAAATAAACTGCTGGACGGTCGACGACCCCATTGAAGCCGAAAAGCTGATCGAATGGGGCGTGGACTACATAACCTCAAACATTCTTGAATAAAGCAAAAACACCGCTCAAATTGAGCGGTGTTTCTATTTTAACTATAATTAGTCAGCAATGTAAGGAAGGAGAGCTACCTGACGAGCGCGCTTAATCGCTGTGGTAAGCTTAACCTGGTGCTTAGCACATGTGCCGCTGATTCTTCTGGGAAGAATCTTGCCGCGTTCGCTGATGAACTTTCTGAGCTTTGCAGAATCTTTATAGTCGATATAAGCGATTTTATCTTCACAGAAGATACAAACCTTTTTTCTTCTGCGGTTGTTGAAACGAACCGGACGAGAAGCATTTTCTGTTCTTTCCATTTTATGAAATCCTCCTGTTAAATTTTCGTTAGTTTATCAGAACGGCAAATCGTCGTCTGTTTTGATCTCTTCAAAATTAGGCGCATCGCCTGAAGAGAATGAAGGAGAACCGTAAGCATCAGGAACGTAGCTTGAAGAGCTTGCGCTGTCAGAGCGAGAGTCAACGAACATCGCTTCGTCAACGACCACCTCTGTTGCATAGCGCTTTGCGCCTGTGTTGTCATTCCAGGTTCTTGTCTGAATAGAGCCTGTTACGCAAAGAGAAGATCCCTTGTGAAAATATCTTGAGATAAATTCAGCCGTCTGTCTCCAAGCAACACAGTTAATAAAATCTGCCTGTGAGTTGTTCTGCCCATCAGCACTTCTTGTAAATCTGCGATTTACTGCAAGTGAGAAGGAAACAACTGCAATTCCGTTCTGAGTCTGCTTAAGTTCGGGGTCTGCTGTAAGGCGGCCACAAAGTACGACCTTGTTTAAGTTGAGATTTGACATCTTAGCTTGCCTCCTTGAACAAATTATTCAGCGTCTGCTGTTTCAGCAACTTCAGCTACTACTTCCTCAGCTTCAACAACGGGAGCTTTTTTAGCTGCGTTGTTCTTTTCGATTGCCTTAACATCAAGCTTGATTGTCATTGATCTCATAACGTTTTCGTCAATGTTGAACAAACGGTCAAGCTCAGCAGGGAAATCAGAAGCCGTTTTGAAAGTTACAACAGTGTAGTAACCCTCGCTCTCGTCGTTGATGAGATATGCAAGACGGCGTTTTCCCCATTCAGCAACCTCAACGATCTCGGCGTTGTTAGCTATCAATGTTGTGAATTTGTTCACTGTTTCCTTTGCAGCGGCTTCTCCGTTTGCAAGACTAACGATGAACAGGTTTTCATAAGTATTGATTACCTTTTCCATATTTTACACCTCCCTATGGACTTTAAGTTCGCGCAATTCGTTATTTTTTTGCGCGACAGAGAGACGGACGCATACGTCCGCATCATAGTGGTATTATAGCAGATTTTTTAATTTTGTCAAGTGTTTTTTTAAAATTTTATATATTCACGAACAATGGTCCTTTAATTTTAAAATACAAGCCTATAAATTGGGGGTTATTGGGATGTTAGCACACACCTTGCGCGATTGTTTTGTCCACTTTTTTAAAAGTGGCTCTC
>CAZLIB010000164.1:0-2994 GCA_964559465.1 uncultured Lachnospiraceae bacterium | reverse complement strand
AGATGATGGCACAGGAGCGCGAGATCGTTGACTGCGCGTATGCAGGCGACATTATAGGTATTTTCGACCCCGGTATCTTCTCTATTGGCGATACAGTTTGCGATCCTTCACTCAAATTTACCTTTGAGAGAATTCCCACATTCGCACCCGAGCATTTTGCGCTTGTTGAACAAAAGGATTCAATGAAGCGCAAGCAGTTTGCCAAGGGTATGAACCAGATCGCGCAAGAGGGTGCTATTCAGATGTTCTTCGAGCCAAATTCGGGTATGGAGCGCGTTATCGTCGGCGTTGTCGGCGTGCTTCAGTTCGAGGTTCTTGAATATCGCTTAAAGCACGAATACGGTGTTGACATCATCCGCCGTCCAATGCCGCAGGCATACGTTCGTTGGATAGAAAATGAAAATATAGATGTAACTAAGCTAACGCTTGACACCGATACCAAATGGGTTCAGGACTACCGCGGAAACAATCTCCTCATCTTCCCGAGAGAATGGAGCATCCGCTGGGCGCTTGAAAAGAATAAAGACCTCGTGCTTAAAGAATTTCACGAGAGATAAAATAAGAGAGGCGGTTTGCCTCTCTTATTTGACTTTATAGATAATTTCAATTTTGATTTATAGGGGAGATAGTTTTGTTGAAAAAGGGGAACTCCCTCAGTCGCCTCGATTTGCAAGCAAACCCAGCTCCCTCTGCGGAAGGAGCCTCAGCAAGACAATCTTTAGCAAGTAACAGTAAAGTTTTACTAAATCTTGTTGTTAGCTATACGGCTACAATGTGAAGCGTATCTCAAAGAAGCCTCCTTCCGCAGAGGGAGGTGGATGCGTAGCAGACGGAGGGAGTTCCTTATTCAACATAATCGTGCTTTTCAAACTTCCCCATAAATCCCAATTTATATAACAAAACGGCAGGTTTCCCTGCCGTTTTCTTTTGTTTTATATAATAGTTTAGTCAAGTTATTTAGCCATTGTTTCAACGATTTCAGCAGCTTTTGTCAAAGCTTCGTCTATCTTGGATGCATCTGCGCCGCCTGCCATAGCAGAATCGGGACGTCCGCCGCCCTTACCGCCTGTAACTGCCGCTACAGCACCAACGAGCTTGCCCGCGTGGATTCCGTTTGCAACTGCATCCTTGCCTGCAACCGCGATAAAATTGAGCTTGCCGTGCGCATTAACCGCAAGTACTGCAACCGTGTCGCTATGCTCTGCCTTGATCTTATCACCAAGTGTTCTTGCACTGTCAACGTCCATTCCCTCAGCATTGAAGGCGATGAGCTTAACAGACTTAATTGCCTTTGCGGAGTTAAGAACGCCATCAAGCTTTGAGGATGCGATCTTATTATTAAGCACTTCAATTTCCTTCTTAAGAGAAGCGATCTCTCCCATAACTGCATTAGCTCTCTTTGCAAGGTCGTTTGTGTTGGGGACCTTAAGCTCGGCAGCTGTCTGATTGATAAGCGCTTCGCGACTTGCAAGGATGTGAAGCACGCCAAATCCTGTTACCGCTTCAATTCTTCTGACACCTGCCGCAACGGAAGATTCACTGATAATCTTGAAAAGACCGATCTTGCCCGTGTTGTCACAGTGTGTACCGCCGCAAAGCTCTGTTGAGAAGCTGCCCATCTTAACAACGCGAACTGTCTTGCCGTACTTTTCGCCGAAGAGCGCCATAGCTCCCTCTTTTTTCGCGCTTTCAATATCCATCTCTCTTGTAACGATCTCGTTAGCCGCAAGAATATGCGCGTTAACGAGCGCTTCAACCTGCATAATTTCACTTTCTGTAAGAGCCACGAAATGTGTAAAGTCAAAGCGGCAAACGTTTTCGTCAACGTATGAGCCCGCCTGCTCTACGTGTGTGCCAAGCACTTGACGAAGAGCTGCCTGAAGCAAGTGCGCCGCAGAATGATTGCGCTTGATCGCATCACGACGAGCATCAAGAATATCTGCAGTAACTGTGTCGCCAACGTTCAAAGTACCGTTAGCAATCGTGCAAAGGTGAATGTAAACGCCATCCGTCTTCTTCGTATCGTAAACTGTGAGAAGTGAGTTTTCACCGTAGATAGTACCTCTATCGCCTACCTGACCGCCGCCCTCTCCGTAGAAGGGTGTTCTGTCAAGAATAACGGTGCAGTCACCCTCGTTTACTGTGTCAACGCTCTCGTCGTTAACGAGGATCGCAACTACCTTTGCTTCACCTCTGTAATCTGTGTAACCTGTAAATTCGGTTTTGGGAAGGTCTGCAAGAAGATTCTTTGAGTTATCGGACCAACCGCTGATGTTCGCTCTTGCCTCACGCGCTCTTGTTCTTTGGTCAAGCATGAGCTTCTTGAACGCTTCCTCGTCTATGTGAAGGTGATTTTCCTCTGCGATCTCGCGTGTAAGGTCGATCGGGAAACCAAATGTATCGTAGAGCTTGAACACTTCCTCGCCGGAAATCGTGTCGCTGTTTTCTTTTATAGCACCGCGAATGAGGTCGGAGAGAATTGAAAGACCTGCGTCGATCGTCGCGTCAAATCTTTCTTCTTCCATAGAAAGAACCTTTCTGATGTAGTCGCCCTTTTCCTTGAGCTCGGGATATGCTTCGCAGCTCTCTGCAATAGCAACGTTAACCATATCAACAAGGAACGCGTGATTGATGCCAAGAAGCTTTCCGTGACGGCAAGCACGGCGAATGATTCTGCGAAGAACGTAACCGCGTCCCTCGTTTGAAGGAATAACGCCGTCAGCAATCATAAACATTGCGCTTCTTGTATGGTCCGTGATAACACGAATAGAAATATCGTTGTCAGCATCATTGCCGTATGTTTTACCGCAGATTTCGCAAACCTTATCAATAATTTTACGGATAGAGTCAACCTCGAACATATTGTCAACACCCTGCATTACGCACGCAAGACGCTCAAGTCCCATACCTGTGTCAATGTTCTTCTGCGCAAGCTCCTCATATGTGCCGTCGCCCATATTGTTGAACTGTGAGAATACGTTGTTCCAGATCTCC
>CAZLIB010000163.1:0-3010 GCA_964559465.1 uncultured Lachnospiraceae bacterium | reverse complement strand
GGGAAGACCCTGACCGATGGAATCAACAGTTGTGAAATATTCAAGCTCACGGCCGATCTTATTATGGTCGCGCTTTCTGGCTTCCTCAAGCATCGTTACGTATGCGTTAAGCTCATCTTTAGAGGGGAAGGCAATACCGTAAATTCTCTGAAGCATCTTGTTCTTCTGGTCACCCTTCCAATAAGCACCCGTGCACTGTGTGAGCTTAACTGCCTTAACTGCACCCGTTGAGAAAAGGTGAGGACCTGCGCAAAGATCGGTAAATTCACCCTGTGTATAGAAGCTGATAATTGCGTCCTCCGGAAGCTCCTCAATAAGCTGGACCTTATAGGGCTCATCCTTTTCCTGCATAAGCGCGATCGCTTCTGCACGAGGTAACTCGCTTCTCGTGATAAGAAGGTTTTCTTTAACTATCTTCTTCATCTCACTTTCAAGCTTTGTAAGCATATCGGGAGTGAAGGAAACATCGGAATCAAAGTCATAGTAGAATCCGTTCTCGATTGCAGGGCCTATTGTGAGCTTTGTTTCGGGATAAAGGCGCTTAACTGCCTGCGCAAGAATGTGGCTTGCTGTGTGGTTGAAAACGTGCTTGCCGTCGGCATCCTTGAACGTAAGAAGCTCGACCTCTGCGTCATTTTCGATAAGATGTGAAAGAGCAACAACGTTGCCGTTCACCTTTGCAGCGATAACGCTGCGATCGATTTTCTCTGCCGATCGTGCTGCGTCGTAAACCGTTACGGGCGCATCAAATTCAAGGCAAAGATCAAAAAGTTTGATTTTCATAGCTTTTTCTCCTATTTAAAATAAAATATTACAAAACAAAAACACCCCGAACGACGAAAGTCGTTCGGGGTGCAATAAACAAAATATTGCACGGTTCCACCCGAATTTTTAACTTAGATAAGGATATTAAACGTGACACACAGGTGGTATTCTACAAGTGCCTTGGAGGTATTCGCAGCGCCAACCTCTCTCTGTGCAAGACTTAAGTGTAAAACTTGTCCTATGCATTGAAAATATTATATAATCCCATTTCTCTTTCTGTTATACTCTGAGCGAGGATTATAAACCTCACGCCAGTTAAGGTCGCCGCGGTCAAGAGCCTGAACGAGAATTTCTGCGGTTGCGATATTTGTCGCAACGGGAATATTATAAAGATCACAAATTCTCATCATTTCAGCTTCCTCTTCGTTATATGCAGACGAGGAACGGGTATCCTTGAAATTGAGAAGAAGATCTATCTCGTTATAAGCAAGACGAGAAGTGATCTGTTGTTCGCCGCCGTGTTCACCGGTGAGCAATCTTTCGATCTTAAGACCTGTCGCATCTGAGATGTACTTCGCAGTAATGCTTGTAGCACAGAGATTGTGTTTACTGAGAATGCCGCAATAAGCGATACAGAATTGTGTCATAAGTTCTTTTTTCATGTCGTGAGCTATAATTGCAATCTCCATCTTTGATTCCTTTCTGTATATAGTAAATACGGTAAAATTGTCAAAACCAACGCGAAAATCAAAATTTCGCAATTTACATAGCCATTATAGCATAATAGATAAAAGTTGTCAATATTTTTTACATTTCTTCGTTTAAAAAATATCCTGTTTTAGACAAATTTTTTATCAAAATGCGATTTCCTATACGTTTTGCCTTGGCATTTATACGCGAGATGTGATAAGCAACGTTCTCTTTTGACAGATCAAGCGACGCGGCAGCTGCGATATCCTCGGCAGACAATGGCTTCTTAGGACCTTCAATAAAGGCGCAAAGTATGAGAAATTCGGTTTTGGTTACTTCCAATGGGTACCCTAAATACACAGCACGATTGCTTTTTAAATCGATATGAATATGCTTAAATGAGATATATTTTTCAGCTTGCAGTGTAATATTTTTCATAATCAAAATAATATAAAATACGATATAAAGCATCATCCAAGCCACACGGCTTGGATGATGTAAAATAACTAATTGAGCTTATTAAGTGCGGCAAGAACGCCATCAAGATTTTCCTGATATTTTGCCATTTTTGCTTTTTCACCCTCAACAACTGCCGCGGGTGCTTTTGCTACGAAGCCCTCGTTTGAAAGCTTCTTAACGATGCGCTCGATCTCTCCCTCAAGCTTCTTTTTCTCGCCCTCAAGACGAGACTTCTCCTTTTCAAAGTCAATGATGTCGGAGAGGGGAAGATAGATCGTAGCCGCGTCGGTGATGATCTGAACGGAGTTGTCTGCACTGACCTCGCCATTGAACTTTTCTGCAACGCAAAGCTCGCTTGCGGATGCAAGGCGAACGAAGAATGCTTCGCTTGCAGCACCGAAAATGTCGGAGTATTTAGTTTCGATAAATACTTTTGCTTTTTTTGAGGGTGCAACGTTCATCTCGCTTCTTCTTGTACGGATAGCTGTGATGGCATCAATGATCTTGGTCATCTTTTCCGCATCAGCAATGAAAGAGAGGGCTTCATTGTATTCGGGGTAGCTGTCGATCATAATACTTTCCTTACCGTGAGGAAGTGCCTGATAGATCTCCTCTGTGATAAAGGGCATAAAGGGATGAAGGAGCTTAAGTGTTCCGTTGAGAACGTATGCTATAACGTTCTGGCAGATAAGGTTTGCCTCTGTTTCCTTTTCGTTGAATCTTGCTTTAGCAAGCTCAATATACCAGTCGCAGAAGATATTCCATGTAAATGAATAGATCTCAGAAAGAGCGACGCCAACCTCAAATCTGTCAAGGTTAGTAACAACGCTTCGTGTAAGCTCGTTGAACCTTGTGAGTATCCACTTATCCTCAAGCGCGAGCTTTGATTCATCGGGAAGCTTGATTTCATCAATAGTGAGATTCATTCTTACGAAGCGGGAAGCGTTCCAAAGCTTGTTAGCAAAGTTTCTTGCCGCCTCGATCTTTTCGTCAGAGAATCTCATATCGTTTCCGGGTGAGTTGCCCGTTGCAAGGGCAAAGCGGAGCGCGTCTGCACCGTACTGATCGATTATTTCAAGGGGATCTATGCCGTTAC
>CAZLIB010000162.1:0-3018 GCA_964559465.1 uncultured Lachnospiraceae bacterium | reverse complement strand
ACCCGCGACCCACGGTTTTGGAGACCGGTACTCTACCAGCTGAGCTATACCCCTAAATTGCGCCGTCTTTTGACGACTTCGATATTATATCACATAAAATACAAAAAATCAAGGGGTTTTTGAATTATTTTTTAAAAATACTTAATTTTTGTTGACAAACGCAATAATAGGAATTATAATATAGTTGAAAGGCAGGTGAATGATATGAGAAAATTAATTACCCCATCCAAGAGCATCTATCATTCACAGTGTAGTTTTGAATAAAATCTCTGATATTGATAAATTCTAAGTGTTCTTGTTTGAGGAGCACTTTTATTATTTATTAAGGAGATAGCACGATGAAGTATTATGATAATTTAATCACGGATTTTAGAAATGAAAAATTTCAAATTGCATTTAAGTTATATTTTGATGAGTTAGAAATTGTTGTAAAGGAATGGGATAAATTATTTCAACAAATGAATGATGAAAAAAATAATTTAGCTTACATCAGAACTGATGAATTGGGAAATATAGTCGGTTTTATCGAATTTACAGTTATTCCTTTTTCAAATTGGTTTTTTGAAACAAAAATGGGATTTATTCGTGAATTTTGGATAAAGAAAAATTTCCGCAGCTTAGGTCACGGAACAGAATTATTAAAAATGGCTGAATCTTACTTTTTAACACAAAATATTCACAAATCCATATTGACAACCGATTCTGCCGAAAAATTCTACATTAAAAATGGCTATCATAAGGATTGTCACATAATAGCTAAAAACAACGATGTAGTACTGATAAAAGCTTTGGATTAATGCTCACAAAATTAATGGTCCACTCAATTCGGTGGACCATTTTATCATTTTATCTTCGTTGATTTTTCATGGATATATTATTTCTGCGTCTGTTATACATTTTTTTGAGATTTGATCGTTTATATGCATAATAGCTAACCATAGCTATGATAAATACGATAACGGTAAAAACGAAGGCACGGCTTGTTATGTACTCCTTCATAATATCCATAAAGTAGAGAAAGCTGCTTTTTTCTACAGCTTCTTTTACCACCAGTGGAACAGAAGCAAGAATTTTACCGTCTTGAGAAACGATCAACTTTCCAACAGTATCACCGGAATTAATGGGCGCTTTAAGTTCATTCCCGTATATGTAGATGCTATAATTAAGGTCATTCTCAATATCTGTCTCATCGGACAGATAAAGTTTAACGTCACTTTGCAAATAGATACCTATCTCCTCGTTTGATATGGAATATTTTACAGGAAGAGAAGCAATAGTTGTTTTAGTGTCCGCGACACTTCTTATTGAATAATCGTTCAAGGCGTGCGAGAATAGTTTTTTTGAATACAACTCTGCATAATTAGTAGAATCCGAGCTATCGTATGCACTGACATTCATAACAATTGATATAAATGTTAATCCATCTTTTTTATAATAAAGCACTGCACAGTCACCTGATTCGCCCGAGCCTGTATTTAAATTTGCCATACCCTTATATGAAGCAAGCAGAGAAGAGCGATTATTAATGGTTTTATAATCTATCGTCGCAGAAATTGAAGGCTTGTACGATTTAGTCGAGCAAATATCAACAAAATTCTGATTTTCAGCCATATATTTTGCTAAAATAGCGATATCGGCAGTCGTAGTAAACATTCCTGCAGTATACATTCCTGTAACGTTAAGATAATTAGTATAATCCATGCCCAATACTGATGCTTTTTCATTCATCAAATCTACAAATTCAGCAATCGAACTGCAAACAGTAAGTGCTATAGCCTGTGCCGCATCATTAAAACCTGCGCAAATCATAGCATAAAGCAGATCCTCAAATGTTAGCTTATCCCCTATTTTCAAGCCCATATGTCGTCCGGATACATCCTTGAGCATAGCGGAATTTATTGTAACAAGAGTGTTCATAGAAATGCCTGATTCAAGAGCAACACAGGCAGTCATAATTTTAACAGTGGAAGAAGGGAATATGGACTTATCAATATTTTCTGCTGCCATTACCATGTCATATTCAAAATTGTACAGGTAATAAGCGTCAACATTTGATTCTTCATGCTCCAGTTCGTACCCGGAACAAATCAAAGAAAAGGATGAGAACAAAACCGAACCCAAAATAATGAGTATTATCATTTTTTGGAGCATTGTTCTCACCTCTTTTAATTATTTAAAAAATATTTTTTTGTAAAATCAATATCCTTTTGAATTTGTGATTTAAGGGCGTCCACGGTTTCAAACTTCATTTCATCTCTTACGCGAGAAATAAATTCAACTTTTACCTGTTTTCCATAACAGTTGCCGTCGAAATCTATTAAAAAAGTTTCAATATTTTTTCGATCGGTTTTCTCAACGGTTGGACGAACACCAACGTTAGTCACACCATAATATTCTACGCCGTCTACTGTACAAACAGTCGAGTAAATTCCGTTCTTCAAGATCAAATTCTTGTTTTGAATATTCTGATTTATCGTCGGAATACCAAGCTTTCTGCCAAGTGCTTTTCCGTGTACAACAATTTCAGAAATAGAGTAGTTAGAGCCAAGCAGATTGTTAGCCAAGCTTATATTGCCGGCGGCAAGTAAAGCGCGAATATAAGTGGACGAAACAATATAATCTTCGAACGACAAAAGGGGAACTACAGTAGCCGCCCCATTCATTAATTCGATAAGGGAATTGCTATCACCGGAGGCTTTCGCGCCAAATCTGAAATTCTCTCCGCAAACGGCATGAACACATTTGCATTCGTGCTTCAAAATATCATTTACAAATGCTGTGGGAACGAGAGATTTCATCTCATCAAAATCCGCAATTATAGCATAGTCAAGACCAAGAGATGCAAACGCGTCAAGCTTTTCATCTATGGAATATATCTCAACTGTTGATTTGTAAAAATTGGAATCAAAAAACCAAGCTCCGCTTACGAGATCTGTATATTCATTTTTAAGCTTCTGGTATTTATCAAGCACCGAAGCAACAAGTTGACGATGTCCAAGGTGAACACCGTCAAAATTG
>CAZLIB010000161.1:0-3082 GCA_964559465.1 uncultured Lachnospiraceae bacterium | reverse complement strand
TTTGCCCCTTTTAGGGGCTGTGCAAACCACCAGTTTCACTGGTGGTTATGATTTTGATATTTTACTTTCTCAATGTCAAGCCGAGCTGATGTTCGAGAGAGGAAAGGATCTTTCCGCTTACCTTATCAGCTTCTTCAACTGTGAGCGTTCTGTCGCTTGCGCGAAGAGTTACACGGAAGGAAACGGACTTTTTGCCCTCACCGAGCTGAGCGCCGCGGTAGATGTCGAAGAGCTTAACGTCCTCAACGAGCTTGCCGCCTGCTCTTGCGATAAGAGCAGAGAGCTTACCAACCTCAAGTGCCTCGTCACAAACGAATGAGAAATCACGCGTTGAAGCGGGGAACTTGGGCAGGGGCTTGTACTCGATCACAGTATCACAATGCTCGAAAATGGCATCAAAATCAAGCTCAGCCGCATAAACGGGAGTATTTGTAAAACCGTAGTTCTGCGCTGTGATGGGATGGATCTGACCGAAAATTCCAAGGAATTCACCATCAGAAGCAACGAGCTTTGCACAACGACCGGGATGGAACGTTGCATTGTCAGTTACTGCTTCATAGGTAACACCCTTAATTCTACCAAGAGCAAGTGCGCCTTCAATTACGCCCTTCATTGCGTAGAAATCAACGTTGCCGTACATACCGAGAGTAAGAACGTTGCTCTCGCAAGGAAGGTCATCTTCTTCAGCGGCGGGAATGTAGATATTGCCCATTTCATAAAGCGCAACGTCCTCGTTGCCCATATTATTATTGAGCGCGAGCGCTTCCATCATTGAGGGAAGTGCGGTAACACGCATAATGCTCGTGTCCTCGCCGAGAGGATTGGAGATAACGATGGAGCGACGAACGCTTTCGTCCTCGGGAAGACGGATCTTATCGTAATAACGGGGGCTGATGAACGAGAATGTGTGTATTTCGTCAAGACCAACTCCGCAAAGCGCGTCACTAAGGTCAACCTTGAACTGCTGCTTGGGAGTTCTGCCGCCTGCGGTATTTTCAGCCTTTATCTTTGATGATTTGATATCGTTATAGCCGTAAATTCTGATGATTTCCTCTGCAATATCGTTCATACAAGTAAGGTCATTTCTGAACGAGGGAACTGTGATAACACCGTTCTCGACCTTACACTCGAGCTTGCGAAGCGTTTCGATCATAAACTCTTCGGAGATCTCAACACCGAGGAATTCATTGATAACCTTTGCGTCAAGGGGAAGTGTTACGGGCTCGCGCTTACCGGGGTAAACGTCGATAGTGCCGTCAACCACCTCGCCCGCACCGAGAAGCTCAACGAGCTCGCAGGCGCGAAGAAGACCGCCCATTGCGTTTTCGGGGTCAAGTCCCTTTTCAAAGCGAGCGCTGGATTCTGTTCTCATGCCGTTCTTCTTTGCGGTAACGCGAACGGATGCGCCGTCAAAGTTTGCGCTTTCAAATACGACTGTAGTTGTTGTATCCTTGATCTCGGAGTTCTCACCGCCCATAACGCCTGCAAGTGCAACTGCCTTTTGCGAGTCTGCAATAACGAGCATTGAGGAGTCAAGCGTGTGCTCCTTGGAATCAAGGGACATAAAGCTTTCGTTGTCATAAGCCCTGCGAACCTTGATCTCTGCACCGCTGAGGCAGGAGTAATCAAATGCGTGCATGGGCTGACCGTATTCAAGCATTACGTAGTTTGTAATATCAACGATATTGTTGATGGGGCGAACACCGCTTGCGCGAAGGCGCATCCTCATCCAAAGGGGAGAGGGAGCGATCTTAACGTTCTTAACTACCTTTGCCGCGTAGCGTGAGCAGAGATCGGGAGCTTCAACTCCGACCTTGATATAGTTTCCAACATTGTCGCCGTCATTTGTACCGCGTACCACGGGTGTGGGGCATGTCCAAGGACGGTCAAAGCTAACGGCAGTTTCTCTTGCAAGACCGATTACAGAGAGGCAGTCGGGTCTGTTAGACGTGATCTCAAATTCAACGCTTGTGTCGCGAAGAAGGAGTGCTTCTCTTATATCTTTTCCGATATAGGGTGCAAATTCTTCGCCGAGAATAAGGATTCCGTCACCCTCATAGCCGGGCATATCGTGCTCGGTAAGAGCAAGCTCGTGATATGAGCAGAGCATACCGTGGGATTCAACACCGCGGAGCTTACCTGCCTTAATTGTTACCTCACCGGGAAGGTGAGCCACGGGAATCGCCGCAGGAACTATGTCACCCTCGTGAACGTTCTGCGCACCTGTAACTATCTGAACTGTTTCTGCGCCTGTATTTACCTGACAAACCCAGAGGTGATCGCTGTTTTCATGACGAGCCATTTTTTCAACCCGAGCAACGATAACGTTCTCGATATCAGCGCCAAGCTCCTCATAGCCCTCGACCTTTGAGCCCGTGTCGGTCATTCTGTCGCAATATTCTTTTATTGTAATTCCGTCCGTATTGACGAAATCGTTAAGCCATTTAATAGATAAATTCATTCTTCGTACCTCCTGTTAGAACTGATGAAGGAAACGTACGTCGTTCTCGTAAAGAAGACGAATATCGTTTACGTGGTACTTGAGCATCAAAATTCTCTCAACGCCCATACCGAAGGCAAAGCCGCTGTATTCCTCGGGATCGATACCGCAGTTGCGAAGAACGTTGGGATGAACCATGCCTGCGCCAAGGATCTCGATCCAGCCCTCGCCCTTGCAAAGTCTGCAGCCCTTGCCGCCGCAGGCGAAGCAGGAAACGTCAACCTCGGCACTGGGCTCGGTGAAGGGGAAGTGGTGGGGACGGAAACGGCAGCGGGTGTCCTCGCCGAACTGTGCCTTTGCAAAGGTTTCCAGCATGCCCTTGAGGTCGCCCATGGTGATACCCTTGTCCACTACAAGACCTTCCATCTGATGGAACAGAGGGGAGTGGGTTGCATCCATCGCGTCGGAGCGGTAAACGCGGCCGGGGGAGATGATGCGGATGGGGGGCTTTTGCACTTCCATGGTTCTGGCCTGAACGGGAGAGGTCTGGGAGCGCAGAAGAATGTTATCGGTGATATAGAAGGTGTCCTGCGTGTCGCGGGCGGGATGGTTTTCCGGAATGTTGAGCTTCTGGACGTTGTA
>CAZLIB010000160.1:0-3087 GCA_964559465.1 uncultured Lachnospiraceae bacterium | reverse complement strand
ACGGTCAGTGGCACTGTATTTAAATACCAAAACTCTTTAGCCGCTTTTCTTTCGCGGTATAGGCGGAAAGAAAAGCTATGGAAAAGAAACGCCGAGTCGCCTGCGCGGCGGGCGCCACCTTTTGAAAAAGGTGGACGAAAACCTTTTATCGCTCGGTTTGTGCGAACAGTGTGCGCGATAAATCTAAATTTGAAATACAAAACGGAGGAAAATATGATTTACGTATTCCTTGCAAACGGATTTGAAGAAAGCGAAGCCCTTGTTACCGTTGATCTTCTTAAAAGAGCAGGTCTTGATCTTCGCACGGTTGCCATCGGTGACGACAATAAGGTCACAGGCGCACACGGCATTCCCGTGATCGCCGACATCAAGGACACTGAATTTTGCGATATTATGCCCGCTGTTGTAATTCTCCCCGGCGGAATGCCCGGCACAACTAATCTTGAGAGCAGCGACACCGTTCAAATGGCTTTGTACGACGCAATGAAGCTTGGTCATCTCGTTTGTGCTATCTGCGCCGCACCTTCAATTCTCGGTAATGCCGGGTATCTTAAGGGTAAAAGGGCAACGTGCTTCCCCGGATTTGAGGACTCTCTTGTGGGCGCGACAGTAGTTGACGAGCGCGTTGTACGCGACGGCAACGTTATTACCTCAAAGGGTATGGGCTGCGCAGCTGAATTCGCACTTGCCATAATCGAAGCGGTCGCAAGCAAGGAAAAAGCCGATGAGATTGCAAAATCCGCCTTTATAACAGAATGAATAAATCAAATAACAAAAACGAGCTTCGCCGAAGCTGTCGCGCTCTGCGTGATGGTTTTGGCGAAGAGTTTATAGAAAGAGTAAGTGCTTGTGCATGTAAAAATCTTATGAAAAGCAACGAATTTGTAAATGCCGATACCGTGCTGCTCTACTTCCCCGTCAAAAATGAAATATCTCCCCTCCCAATATTTGAATTTGCGCTAACACTTGGTAAAAAGGTTGCCTTTCCCGTATGCAATAAGGAAAATAACACGCTCGTTTTTCGCAGAGTCACAAATTTGAATCAATTCACAAGGTCGTCTTTTGGACCTTTCGAGCCCAATGATGAGTGTAAGGAGGTCACTCCAAACGAGCGCACGCTCTGCATCGTTCCTGCCCTGCTCTTTTCAAAAAATGGCTACAGAATAGGATACGGCGGAGGCTATTACGACAGATTTTTACTAAATTTCACGGGCACAAGTGTAGGATTTATCTACTCCGAGCTTCTGTGTGATAATCTCGCACCTGAAGCGCACGATATCCCGGTAAATATGATAATAACAGAAAGCGAGGTGCTTTATATTGCTTAAAAAGATAAGAGATTTTTTTCTTGAAATGCTCTTTGCCCCCTCGGGCACGGCACTTCTTGTATTTGCAAGTATGCTTCTTCTCTCAATATTTAATCTTATAAACACCACACTGCTTCTTTCGGGCAACTGGCTCATGCTTTTGATGATACCCATCGCATTTGGCATACCGTTATTTTTGTTTTGGCTTTCAAGGGGAGGCAAAAAATATATTCCCTCTCTCGCTCTCGAATTACCTAAAAAAGTACATATTCCAAGCATTCTTTTTTCAACGCTCCTGCTCATTTCGGGCAGCACTCTCCTTAAATTTATATTTATTGATGGCAAATATACCGAATTTTCACTCTATGGCACGTTTTTCGCGCACAGAAACGGTAATCTCTTTAACGATCTTTACCTTCTGCTTGCCTTTTGCATAGTGCCGCCCGTTATCGAAGGACTTGTATTCAGAGGCGTTTGCATTACGGAAAACGAGCGCCGCGGTCGATTTGCCGCAACCGTCTTTTCGGCGCTTTTCTATTCCTTGATAGGCTTCAGCTTCGAGGAATTCCCCCAAAGATTATTTATGGGCGTGCTTCTTTGTATGATGCTTTACGCCACAAATTCCATCGCAACTACGGTCGCCATTCATATAGTTTATAATTTTTATGCGGTATTCGTTGAACCGACACTAATCTCGCTTAAAAACGTGAGCGCAAATTATGAGCTTTTCGCGTTCCTTTTGACAATATTCACGCTTGTTATGGCGTTCCTGCTGTTTTCACATCTCTCGCGCCTTTACCGCAAGTATTCGCACGATAAATTTGGTGAAAACTATATTCGCTCAACTCCGCGCGAGCGCGCCTTCTGGCACCTTGTTGAGCTTCTGCTCTCAATTCCCGCACTTGCGTGCTACGTTCTGTTTATCGTAGTTTCGATAATAGTCAATATATAAAAACAAAAGCCGAAGAAAATTCTTCGGCTTTTTCTTATTTCCCCATATTCTCAATGGCTTCGAGCAATTTGAAACGCAGATAATAGGTGGTATTGTCGGTTTCAGTTATTATTTTGTACTGATCGGAATTGAGTCCAACCGCAATGAATGCTTCTTCATTCTCTATCTTCTCGCTTGAGGCGCTAAGACAGAGGGGCGGAAACAGAACACACCACCAGTTTTGCCCCTCGGCTTCGCCAATAAGCACGCGGAGCGATACGTACTCGCCCGACGGGAAGCTCATCGACTCATAATTCCGCGTTGGGTAATCCTCAAGCGTCAGAGTCACGTCAACAGGGTAATTATAACCCTCGGCAGTTACCACCTCTGCCGCTGTTTTTTCAATAGCTTCAAGCTCGCCCTGCAAAATCTCTATTGCCTCCTCGCGCGAGGCACTGTCGATCACCCTTGGCGAAACGTAAGCAAGGATTGCATCTCTGACCTTCAGCTTAAGTGCCTGATCCTCGTCCGAATCGGAATTGGCAAGCACGTGCAAGCGAACTACACTCTCGTATATTTTTTCCTCGCCGTGAATGGGCAAAACGTCGCACACCGCAACGCAAAGCACCAAAACACAGCATAAAATAATAATTTTTTGTACCTTCATAGCTTTTCTCCTTAATTTTGATATTTTAGTGTTTCCAAAACCAAAACAAATTATTCAAGGATTTCATATAATGTTATAAAAATACTTTTAAATTTTGATTTATCGCGCACAATGTTCGCACGAACCAAGCGATAAAAAGTTTTCGTCCACCTTTTTCAAAAGGTGGCGCTCGCCGCGCAGGC
>CAZLIB010000159.1:0-3087 GCA_964559465.1 uncultured Lachnospiraceae bacterium | reverse complement strand
GTATACAAGGGCTGCGCGCCCTTGACCGCGCCACTGCTCGTGGAGAGCCACTTTTGAAAAAGTGGACAAAACAATCGCACAAAGCGAGTGCTAACACACCGATAGATCCCAATTTATCAATTAATCTATATGTACCCTCTCGGTCTTCATCGTGGCAAACGCCTCCTCAACAAGCTCGTCAAAGGGGAGCTTATTTTCCTCAGCGATAACCTTTTCAAGCTCGGGCTTGGTCTTGGGGTGCTTGGGTGTAAATACCGTGCAGCAATCCTCATAGGGAAGGATCGAGGTTTCAAAGGTGCCGATTTTGCGGGAAATTTGGACAATTTCTTCCTTATCCATACCAATACAGGGGCGAAAAACAGGAATTTCGGCTACAGCGTCGGTAACTCCGATCGCCTGCATGGTCTGGCTTGCGACCTGTCCAACGCTCTCGCCCGTGATAAGAGCACCGCAATCGTATTTTTTAGCGACCTTATTTGCAAGCGCAACCATATATCTGCGAAGCAAAAGGGTGAAATAATCCTCGTTACAGTGCTTAACAAGCTCCTCTTGAATATGAGTGAGCGAGATTATGTGAACGTAGATATCACCCGAGTAATCTGAAACGATCTTGGCGAGGTCAAGCACCTTCTGAAGTGCGCGCTCGCTTGTATAGGGGAAGGATTCAAAATGCACCGCCTCGAGCTTGACGCCGCGTTTTGCCATCATATAGCCCGCAACAGGGGAGTCAATTCCGCCCGAAAGGAGCAAAAGTCCCTTGCCGTTGGTGCCAACGGGCATACCGCCCGCACCCTTGTGGTGACCCGCGTATATGTAAGCCGCGCGCTCGCGAATTTCAACCTTTACAACTATCTCGGGGTTGCGAACGTCAACCTTTACGCGCGGATTTGCAGAGAGAAGAACTCCGCCTATCTCGCGGGAGAGGTCCATAGAATCAAGAGGGAAGCGCTTGTCGCTTCTCTTCGCCTCGACCTTGAACGTTTTGTATTTTCTTATCTCGGGCGCGATGTATTCTCTCGCCGCGTCAGCGATGGATTCAAGCGACTTCTCGCAAACGTAGGCGCGAGCAATAGCAACTATCCCAAATACCTTTTGCGCTTCAGTAAGCATCGCGTCCATATCGCAAAAATCGTCAAGCGGCTCAATATAGACCGTGCTTTGCGCGCGGCTGACCTCGAAATTGCCGCATTTTTTAGCTCTTTTTCGCAATTCCTTGCAAAGTATATCTTCAAAATACGCGCGATTCGCGCCCTTGAGCACTATCTCGCCGTATTTGCAAAGCAAAACCTCATTCATTTTTAATTCCCAACTCTTTCAAGAATAAAATTTATCAATATTTATTTGTGAACGAATACCTTCAACCGAACGAATATTTTTCAGTATCGGGTTGTAGCTTCTTCCGTCCGTGATAATATGCTCAACGAGATGCACGCCGATTATGTCAAGCTCGCGCTCAAGCAGGCTTGTAAAATCGACGTCTGCGGACGACGCCTCGACTCCGCCGCGAAGATGATTATGAAAAAGCATAACGGCAGTGGCGCGCTTCATCAAGCAGATTTCAATAACCGTTCTGATTATAGGCCTAACCTCATCAATCGCACCAACCGCAACAACATTCGCATCTATTACGTTGAGCGAGTTATCCATAGTAACGGCATACACCATTTCTTTTATTGCGCCAAACGCGTAGATATTTGCACATTCTACCGCTTTTCCTATAGTGTCAAGCCGTTTGGGCGCTTCCTTCTTTTCCTCAGCATACTTTTTAGCAAGAGGAAGAATGATTTTAAGCAATATCGCAGTATTATCACCCACCCCGTCAACGAGCTTAAGCTCATCGATTGGCGCTTCTGCCATTCTTTCAAGCGTGCCGAAGCGTTCGATAAGCCGATGCGCTATTTCATTCGTGTTTTTTCGCGGTATCGAATAAAACAAAAGCAACTCAACGAGCTCGTGAATATCAAAGTTCTCACCAAGAGATTCCTTATATTTCCGTTTTAATCTATGTCTGTGTCCCTTGTGGTATACCATATATAGACGTTAAACTACCCCCTGTGCCTTCATTGCTTCCGCCACCTTCAAAAAGCCCGCAATATTCGCTCCGGCAACAAGATTTCCTTCCATTCCGTATTCTCTTGCCGCCTCGGAGCAGCATTTATAAATATTTATCATTATCTGATGTAATTTCGCATCCACCTCGTCAAACGTCCATGAATATCTCATAGAATTCTGTGTCATTTCGAGCGCGCTTGTGGCCACTCCGCCCGCGTTTGCAGCCTTCGCAGGAGCAAAAAGCACGCCTCTCTCCTGCAAATAGGCAACCGCTTCGGGCGTAGTGGGCATATTTGCGCCCTCTGCAAGTGCAAAGCAACCGCCCTTTACAAGCATTTTCGCACCGTCAAGGTCAATCTCGTTCTGCGTAGCGCAGGGAAGCGCGATATCGCAGGGAACGCTCCAGATATTCTTGCAGCCAACGCGATAGATCGCGTTTTCTCTTTCAGACGCATATTCGCTGATGCGCTCGCGCCGAACCTCTTTTATCTCTTTTATTAGGTCAAGATCGATGCCGTCGTCGTCAGTAACGTAACCGTTTGAGTCGCTCATCGCAACGACGGTTGCGCCAAGCTCGATCGCCTTTTGTGCGGCATAGATAGCCACGTTACCCGAGCCGGATATCACAACTCGCGCGCCCTTAAAGCTCTTGCCGTTTGCCCGAAGCATCTCGTCGGTGAAATAACAAAGGCCAAAGCCCGTTGCTTCCTTTCTTGCAAGCGAGCCGCCGTATGTGAGCCCCTTGCCCGTCAAAACACCCGTGTATTCGCCACGAAGACGCTTATACTGACCGAACATATAGCCAATCTCACGCGCGCCAACACCGATATCACCCGCAGGAACGTCGGTATCTGCGCCGATATATTTTGAAAGCTCCGTCATAAAGCTCTGGCAGAATCGCATAATTTCAAGGTCGCTCTTGCCCTTGGGATCAAAGTCAGAGCCGCCCTTGCCGCCGCCGATGGGAAGACCCGTAAGGGAGTTTTTAAAGGTCTGCTCGAAGCCGAGGAACTTGATTATACTCTCATTCACAGA
>CAZLIB010000158.1:0-3088 GCA_964559465.1 uncultured Lachnospiraceae bacterium | reverse complement strand
TTCGTTGAATCTCTCTCCTCCTATGCAAGAATGTTTCTCGGGCAGATGGATAAGCCCGATATTGATTTTATTGAAGGTCTTTCTCCGGCGATCTCCATCGACCAAAAGACAACCTCTAAAAATCCTCGCTCGACCGTTGGAACAGTTACGGAAATATATGATTATCTCCGTCTGCTTTACGCGAGGATAGGTATTCCTCACTGTCCAACCTGTCGTAAGGAGATAAGGCGTCAGACCATAGACCAGATAATTGATCGAATAATGACTATGGAAGAGGGGACTCGCTTTTTGGTTCTTTCACCGATAGTCAGAGGGCAAAAGGGCAGACACGAAAAGGTATTTGCCGACGCAAAAAAATCGGGCTACGTGCGCGTCAGAGTTGACGGCAGCATGTACGAGCTTGATGAAGATATAAGTCTTGATAAAAACAAGAAGCATAATATTGAAATAGTTGTTGACCGACTTGTTATGCGTGGAGATATACGCTCACGTCTTTCAGATTCGGTTGAAAGCGCGCTTTCTGTATCAGATGGCTATTTGCTTATTGTCACCGTTCCGCGCGACGGAGAGGAACCACAGGAGATATCATTCTCACAATCCTATGCCTGTGAGGAGCACGGCTTTTCCATTGGCGATCTTGAACCAAGAATGTTTTCATTCAATAATCCCACGGGCGCGTGTCCAAAATGCTTTGGACTTGGAACACTCCGCAAGCTCTCACTTGATAAAATTATTCCCGACAAATCGCTTTCCTTGCATAATAGTGCCATTGCGGTAAACGGGTTTAAATCTCTTGAAGAAGAGAGCTGGAACGGCCCTTTGTTTATGGCTGTAGGTGAAAGATTCGGTTTTGATCTTGATACTCCGCTTGATGAATTCTCACCCGAAGCGATGGATATTTTGCTTTACGGAAGTGGCTCTGAAACCTATGACATAGTAAGATATTTCGGTGGTGAAGCGCACAAGCAAAAGGCGCGCTTCGACGGAATCATCAGAATAATTGAGCAGAGAATGAATATGCAGAATAATAATGATTATTACGATGAATTCATTGAAGACGCTCCATGTCCCGAATGTAACGGAAGAAGACTTGCGCCTGCAGTTCTTTCTGTAACGGTTGGCGATCTTCCCATAGATCAATTCTGCGATATGCAGATCAAAAATGAGATAGATTACGTTAACAATCTTTCACTTACAGAAACAGAAGAAACAATAGCAAAAGAAATTCTTAAAGAAATAAGAGCAAGATTGAATTTTCTTTCAAGCGTCGGTCTTGATTATCTCACTCTTTCAAGAAAATCAGGCTCACTGTCAGGCGGTGAAAGTCAGAGAATACGTCTTGCAACACAAATTGGTTCATCACTTGTCGGTGTACTATATATTCTTGACGAGCCAAGCATTGGCTTGCATCAGCGCGACAACTCAAAGCTTATTGCTACACTCAAAAAGCTTCGAGATATGGGTAACACGGTCATCGTTGTTGAGCACGACGAGGAAACCATGCTTGAGTCAGATTATATCATCGATATCGGCCCCGGTGCAGGTATTCACGGTGGTGAGGTTGTAGTTGCGGGCACTCCGCAGGAGATCATGGATTGCCCAAAATCTATCACAGGAGCATATCTTTCAAGAAGAAAAGAAATACCGCTTCCTAAATCAAGAAGAAAAGGAAACGGCAATTATATCGAGATAATCGGTGCAGAGGAGCACAATCTTAAGAAGATAGACGTTAAAATTCCTCTTGGAACCTTAACGGTTGTAAGTGGTGTTTCGGGCTCGGGCAAGTCCTCGCTTGTAAACGGTATTTTGTATCCCAAGCTTGCCACCAAGCTCAACCACGCCTTTTATCAGGTTCCGGGTAAGCACGAAAAAATTCTGGGGTATGAACATCTTGACAAGGTAATCTGCATTGACCAAAGTCCTATTGGCAGAACCCCCCGTTCAAATCCTGCAACCTATACAGGACTTTTCACAGACATAAGGAATCTTTTTGCTCAGACAACTGATGCAAAAGCAAGAGGATATAGCTCAGGCAGATTTTCATTCAACATCAAGGGCGGACGCTGTGAGGCGTGCGAGGGTGACGGTGTTAAGTGTATTGAAATGCATTTCTTACCGGACGTTTACGTCACTTGTGACGTATGTAAGGGCAAGAGGTACAACAGAGATACTCTCGAGGTGAAATTTAAGGGTAAGAATATATCAGACGTTCTTGAAATGACTATCGAAGAAGGGCTTGAATTCTTTGATGGGCTCCCAAGAATACGAAATAAGCTTCAAACTCTTTATGACGTAGGTCTTGGCTACATTAAGATTGGTCAATCATCCACCACTCTTTCGGGTGGCGAGGCACAACGAGTTAAGCTTGCAACTGAGCTTGCCAAGCGCAGCACAGGGAAGACGATATATATTCTTGACGAGCCAACAACAGGACTTCACACCGAGGACGTTTCAAAGCTTCTTTCGATCCTTCAACGCCTTGTTGACGGCGGAAATACTGTTCTCGTCATCGAGCATAATCTTGACGTTATCAAGAGTGCCGATCATATTATCGACCTCGGTCCCGAGGGCGGTGACGGTGGTGGAACAATAGTTGCACAGGGCACACCCGAGGAGGTAGCCAATAATCCTAACAGCTTTACGGGCGAATATCTCAAAAAAGTATTCGGCTTATAATAAAAATCACGGCAATATCGCTTGATATTGCCGTATTCTTTATTTCTTTAAAAGATTTTCAATCGTATTATAGAATGCTTCAGTATCAGTTTCATTGAGAAATGAATACACAACATAGTTACCAAACACTTTTACTGTGGCACAGTCAATTTTTTCAACTTCCTCCGGGAAATAATCAATCGCACGATAGATCTGTTGTTTTTTCTCAACATAGCCGCTGACAATGGCTTTAAAATCCTCAGCTTTACCGCTTTCAACTCTAAAGATACCAAATTCACTGATGTTTTTGGCGTTGTTTGCCTTAACAACCGAATAATCGACAAGATAAGAGGGCTTTTCATCAACGAACTCAAGAATAATATCATCGTCAAGCCACTTTGTTCCGCCCTCGATGGTAAATGTTGCAAGACCA
>CAZLIB010000157.1:0-3131 GCA_964559465.1 uncultured Lachnospiraceae bacterium | reverse complement strand
TCGATCTCACGGGAGAGCGAGAGAGAACGACGCAGATCATTATTATCAGTGTGGCGCGCGAACTGATGGGAAAACCAGTTCGCCTCAAACTCCGTGCCGTTCATAAGTATTATTCGGGTTTTTGTATAGGGGTCAACTGTCTTTTTGTTGTATGATTTGGGGTACATCTCGCTCCAATTCTGAAGCAGCTTTTCAAGCGGTATCGCTCTTTCGTTAAATGGATTCATAAATACCTCCCTTTTGGTTGCTATAATATGGTATGCTAAAAAAGGAAGAATTATACATTTTTTAAAAACGGGACGCCGGTCCCTGCGGTGTTTGAGTGTAGTCGTAATGTTAGCGCAAAACCGAAGGGGCGCGCAGAAATTGCGTAAATCAAGGTGTATGGTGTCGTTTGTGCGCCACGCGAGGGGTGAGTATGGTCTGAAATGCAAAAAAGACAGAGATCAGATCTCTGTCTTTATTTAAATAATTTTCCTTGCCACATGTCGTGGGTAAAAAGGTATTTATCAATATCGTTGATTACTGTGGTTTTTTTGCGCGACCAGTCGGGCGCGAGAAGGTCATCTCCCACGCCGTCGCCTGTAAGGCGTGCGATTACGGTATCCTTATGAAAATACTGCAAAGAACGTGCAACAAGTGAAATATATCTTTCTCGCTCAAGTGGAGTATATTCCCCACTTTCGTACCACTTTGCAAGCACAGTCCCCCTTATTACGTGCAAAAGATGGATTTTCACCATATCGGGCAGGAGCTTTCCCACCACCTTGGCACTTTCAAGTATCATCTCATCCGTTTCGTTCGGAAGCCCGAAAATAAGGTGAATACAAATTCTTATTTTGGGATTTGCGCGGCGTAATTTTTCAAATCCTTCAACAAACTGCGCGTAGGTATGACCGCGGTTTATGAGGTCTGCAATATCGTCGTGAACGGTCTGAAGACCAAGCTCCACGGTCAGGTCAACGCGATCTGCAAGGTCGGCAAGATATGCCACCACATCATCGGGAAGGCAGTCTGCGCGCGTTGCGACGTTCATCGCAACAACGCCTTCAAGAGTGAGAGTCTCTTCAAATTTTTCCTTTATTATTTCAAGCGGTGCATAGGTATTTGTGCGTGCTTGAAAATAAGGAATACACCTCTCGGTGCTCCATTTTGACGAGAGCTTTTTTCGAGTTATTTCGTATTGCTTGCTAATGCTAAGTTCTGCACTTTCGGCAAAATCTCCGCTACCGCGTGAGGAGCAATATATACAGCCGCCACGACCGCATTTTCCATCAACGTTAGGGCAAGTAAAGCCCGCATCAAGCGGAATTTTCGCACATTTGCCTCCGTAGGTTCGCTTTAAAAAACAGTCGTAGGTATAATATCTTTTATTAGTATCGCTATTAACAAAGGGGTTGATATCCGACTGCTTTTGCCTTGCCACAATATCAACCCCTTTCATTTAAATAATAATATGCTTTGGTATTCCGTTTTCGTATTTAACATCCATCTCGCCTTGAATGAGTGGCAGAAGATATCGTGCGCAGCTGTCGGTTACGGAATTTCCTCTTTCGTTTATAAATTCGTTTGGTACGTGTTTAACCTTATTTGCAATTTCACTTACGTCACGGTGAGAAATTTCAACTGTATAGGGCTCTGTACTTCCTCTTTCAATAGTCATCATCTGACGAGTCACGCCCTCGCTTGCCGCTTTTACTGCATCTTTTCCAACCAGCACGGATTCTTCAATATCAACTTTTGACGCAATATGAGAAGCACATCTTTGAGGAAGGTTAAGCTCAATAGAACGCACCTTGCATCCAAACTCATTTTTGATTGCGACCTCAAGCGCTTTACCGGTACCCGAGAGCTGCTTATGACCGAAAACGTCTGTTGAAGCGATGCCAAATCCCTCGCAGACGTAAGTGCCGTCGGCAAAGCGAATTCCCTCGCTCACTGCAACCACAACGTTCGGTTTTTTATTTAAGATCGCTTTTAGATCTTCAAAGAATTCTTCTTTATTAAATGCGCGCTCCGGCAAGTATATAAGGTCGGGGTGTTCACCGCCAAATGCCTTTGCGATTCCTGCGGAAGCCGTGAGCCAGCCTGCGTCGCGTCCCATAATCTCAACAACTGTCACTGCCTTTGTTGTATAGACTGCGCAGTCGCGGATTATCTCTGCCATTGTGGTTGCGATATATTTCGCCGCCGATGCAAAGCCGGGCGTATGGTCGGTTGCAACAAGGTCATTATCTATCGTTTTAGGCACACCGATAACTCTCATTTCATAATCACACTGCTTTGTATATTCAGAAAGCTTTGCGACGGTGTCCATAGAGTCGTTTCCGCCGATATAAAAGAAATATCTTATATCATATTTTTTGAATATTTCGATGAGTCTTTCGTAGGTATCTCTTCCCTCGTCAATTTTGGGGAGCTTTTTTCTGCAGGAGCCAAGAGCCGCCGCGGGAGTTTGCTCAAGAATATCTATTTTTTCTCTGTCGGAGAAAAATTCAGAAAGGTTGACGATATTCTCCTTGAGCAGTCCTTCAACGCCGTTTCTCATACCGTACAGAGTATTTATGCAACCGCCGTGCGCGTTTTCCAGAACACCGCGGATAACGCCCGCAAGGGTTGCGTTTATCGCCGCGGTCGGACCGCCGCTTTGTCCCACTATTGCGTTACCGATAAGCTTGTTCATATAGTTTCACCTTTCCGTAAACAAGTAATTACTTTAAAAATCCGTTTACTATCTGCTCTTCCGCTTCTTGCTCGGTAAGTCCCAAGGTCATAAGCTTGATTATCTGCTCGCCCGCGATCTTACCGATAGCCGCCTCGTGAATAAGAGAAGCATTTATATCGTTTGCAGTTATCTCGGGAATAGCGCGAACGGACGCGTTATCCATAATGATGGCATCGCACTCGGTATGACCGTAGCACTCAGCGTTTCCGTTTATCTTTGATAAGAAGGTTTGAGTTGAAGCATCCTTCGCTACAGAGCGCGAGATGACGTTTGTGCTTGAGCCCTCGCCGTTGAGGTCCACGTTGAACACAGTTTCTGCGTGTTGCTTACCGTGCGTCATAATCTTTTCCTTCACGATAAGAGTTGCGCCCTTGCCAAGCACGGCGCTTGTGTTACGAATTGTGGA
>CAZLIB010000156.1:0-3137 GCA_964559465.1 uncultured Lachnospiraceae bacterium | reverse complement strand
AGATCTTTTTGTGGAGGATTACCCCTCTTGGCTCGGACTTTTGCTTTTCGTGTTTAACATGCTGTTCATTATAGTAACATACGTGGTTTATAAAAAGAGGAGCGACCTTGAGGCAAGCTTCAAAGAAAAAACTCTACTTATGGAAAAAGCAATGACCGGTATGATGAGAGACGTTGATATTCCCTGCGTTCTCACGCTCAGAAGCGGACTTATCGCTTGGTGCTCACAGGGTGCATACGAAATGTTCGGAACAAACGATAGCTTGCTTCAAGAAAACTTTAACGACCTTTGCCAGGTTGATATAGAGAAGCTTATCGCAACTCTGCCCGAGGAAAGCGATAATAACGGCGATACCGAGCAAGGCTCCCTTCCCGTCGTAATCAACGGTAGAAACTATATTGCTAAAATATATCGCGAGATGCTTGGCAAGAACTCCTATTTTCTTATCACCTTTGATGATTACACCGATTATGAAAATCTTCTTCGCAAAAGTGAGGCAGAATCACCCGTAGTAGCTCACATAGTGCTTGATAACCTTAACGAGATCGCGGAGTACGTAAGAGTTAATTACCGTTCTGCCGCAAACGAGATTGAGGAAATCCTTAAAAAGTTCGCGTCGGAAATGCACGGCTTTATAAGAGAATATAACCGCGACAAATATATTATGGTATTTGCCAAGGAAAAATATCTTGAATGTGCAGAAAATAAATTTGATATTCTTGAAACGATAAGAAACGTTCGCCTTGGCGACAGCTCAGTTCCCGTCACTATCTCAATGGGTATCTCACTTGTTGGAGATAGCTTTGAGGAAAGAGAGAAAAACGCGTCAAGCGCGCTTGAATTTGCGCTCCAGCGCGGCGGAGATCAGGTCGCAGTCAAGACCGAGGAGGACATTATATTCTTCGGCGGTAAAACAAAGGGCGTTCAGAAAAAGAGCGGCTCTTTTGCACGAGTTTTTGCAACACAGCTCACAAGCCATATTGCAAATGCCGGCAACGTACTTATTATGGGACACGCCAACCCCGACTTTGACGCCATTGGCGCGTGTGTAGGTGCGGCGCGACTTTGTATGTACTGCGGTCTTAAGCCGAAGATCGTTATGAATACAAAGAATAAGAACTTCCTCGCTTGTACCGAGAAGCTTCTTATGCTTGAGGACTATAGAAATATATTCATTTCCGCCGAAGCAGGACTTGATATGATCCGGTCCGATACCTTACTTATCATAGTTGACGCCAACAATTTCAATATTCTCGAATCATCCGACGTTGCACGCAACGTAGCAAACTTCGTCGTTATCGACCACCACAGAAAGGTGGCTGAATTCGAAAACGAGCCCCTTCTCTCCCTCATCGATCCCTCTGCTTCATCCGCCTCGGAGATGATCACGGGAATCCTTGAGCAGTGTCTTTCCTCAGATTCAATGTATAAGGAAGAGGCAAACCTTCTTCTTGCGGGTATTATGGTTGATACCAAAAACTTCACTCGCACCACCGGTACAAAGACCTTCCAGGCGGCTATGTATCTTCGCGGTATAGGTGCTAACTCTGAGGTCGCAGGCGTGTTCTTCCATGAGGATTTTGACAACTTTATGAGTGAGGCAAAATTTAATTCTAACGTGACTATGTATCTTGACAGAATCGCGATCACCGAAAGTGACGGAAGTGACCCGAGCTTTGACAGAGTTGCCGCAGCAAAGGCGGCAGATAAGCTCCTCACCGTCCGCGGAGTCGATGCATCATTTGCACTCGTAATCATTGACGACAAGATCCACATTTCAGCACGTTCAAACGGCAGCATCAACGTTCAGCTCATTCTTGAAAAGATGGGTGGCGGCGGTCACTTTGACTCTGCGGCAGCAGCTATATCAGGAGCGGATATGAAGAATGTACTCTATCGCTTGAAGGATGCCATAGACGATTATTTCAAAGAAATTTGATCATTTTCAAGATTTTTTAAGAGTTATATTATATAATTTTCAGAGCTAGGAGTAGAATACCAATGAAAGTAATGTTAACACAGGACGTTAAGGGTCAGGGAAAAAAGGACCAGATCATTGAAGTATCCGACGGATACGCAAGAAACTTTCTTTTCCCTAAAAAGCTTGCAGTAATTGCAGATGCCAAAGCCGTTAACGAGGCAAAAAACAAAGAAGCGTCAAATCTTCATAAAATAGAGGTGGCAAAAAGTGAGGCAAAGGCAGTAGCCGATAAGCTCTCAAGGCTCACCGTCAAGATCACCGAAAGCGCGGGAAATGACAATCGCCTTTACGGTGCGGTAACAAGCAAGGATATTGTCGAGCGTCTTCAGAAGGATCACGGCATCACAGTTGATAAAAAGAAGATCGTTATGAGCGAAAGCATCAAGACGTTTGGCACTTATAAGGTAGAGATTAAGCTCTACGGCGCAGAAATAGTAGGAACCATCACGGTTCAGGTTTCCCCAAAGCAGTAAGCGAGGAATTTCACTATGAATGAAGAACTCAACAGAAAATTGCCCTTCTCTCTTATAGCGGAGCAATCACTTCTTGGCTCGATACTGATCGACCCCGCATCTATAAACGAGGTGGCAGATCTTATCAAGGCGGACGATTTCTATATCACAGAGCACAAGCAGATATACCTTGCGGCGACCGAGTTGTTTATGACAAACCGCGAGATCGACGTCGTTACTCTTATCGACACTCTCGTTCACAAAGGCATTTATGAGAAAAGCGGCGGTGAGGACTATATCAGAACTCTTTCCGAGGTGGTTCCGACCGCCCTCAACGTAAAGGACTATGCAAGGATAGTTAAAGAGAAAAGCTCACTTCGTCAGCTTATCGAGGTCTGCGGCGAGATCAACGAAAGCGCATTTTCCGAGCAGGAGAGCGCAAGCGGTATTATCGAGCTTGCAGAAAGCAAGATATTTGCTATCGCGCAGGGAAGAGATACAAAAAATTTCAGACATATCCGCGACGTTCTCGGTGCGGTATATAACAATCTTCACGAGCTTTCTATAGATCCAAATTCCGCGCACGGTACACCCACCGGCTTCTCGGGACTTGACAGAGTTCTCGTCGGTATGGGCAACACCGACCTTATTCTCGTCGGTGCGCGTCCCGGTATGGGACCTTGATGCTTGACGAATGTTTGGTC
>CAZLIB010000155.1:0-3225 GCA_964559465.1 uncultured Lachnospiraceae bacterium | reverse complement strand
AATCTTGCTTGGTCACATACAACACAATATAAAAAACTAAACTTAGCACCAAAAACAAAACAAAAATTGATGATACTAAAATATTTAATGTCTTTGATTTCATAGTAACTCCTGTTCCTCAAATTCTTATCGGTGAGCTAAGTATACCATATTTTTCATCAAAAGTCAACCTATTGGCACCGTGGCGTGTGTTTATCTTGATACAAGAACACTCTGATCGTTGAGTTTATGATTTTTTTGTAAATCTATGTAAATTTATAGCAAACTGTGTTGTTATATGAATTATTTTGTGATATAATATGGAAAAACATAGGAGGATAAATTATGAAAAAATTACTGATATTGGCTTTGGCGCTTGCTTTGATTCTATCGCTTGCGTCCTGTGACATATTTGGTCAGGAAAGCGGCGACGAGCAAAGCACGACAACGACACCCCCTACAACTCAAACGACCACGTCGACTACTACAACTACTACGGGCAAGGACAACGGCGGTGACGATCCCGTAGAGGACGACAAGCACACCTACACGCAGTTCACTGCGCTGGAAAAGACTCTTATGATGGAGGTCATCGGTGCTTACGTTCCTTTCGTGGCAAATAACGAATATTATCTTGAAGAATACACCTTGGATTGGAAAGACGAGACCGAGATAGGTGTTAATTTCTACACCTACGGAAATACCGAGGCGGAATTCAAGGCATATAAGAGTCTGATCGAAAAGACGTTCACCTTCGATCTTTCTTACGAGGACGATTATGGCGACACCTGGTATTGCTATACCGCACCCGAGGGATATTATCTTGATATGTCCTTTTATACCGACGGCACCGACACGGTTATCGACGTTTACGCTTATTATTTGTATGAATTAGGAAGCGGTGGTAACGGGGGAAATGGCGGAGATTCGGACGATAACGGATCAGCAACTACGGACGTTGACTTGGTAACCAACGCAGGTGCCGGACTCCCCGAGAGCGAGGACGGTGTTTTTGAGATCGACCTTACCAAGGCAGAGAATGTCAAGGACGTTACCGATCAAGGCTATTATATTGACGGATGCCCCACAACGGGCTCTCCCGCGGTACTTGTAATTCCTGTTGAATTCAAGGACGCAAGTGCTGCAAGCAAGGGATACACCACCGAGGCGCTTGCCAATGCCTTTGAGAAGGGCGGCGAGACCGATTATTATTCTGTTTACGATTACTACTATATTTCAAGTTACGGCCAGCTCACACTTGACGTGACCGTTCTTGACGAGTGGTTCTGTCCAAAATACGATAGCTCTTATTATTACAATGCAACCTATGATTATTTTGGTGACAAAGTAGCAATCGGTGATCAGCTTATCTTGGATGAGGCACTTGCATATCTTGCAGACACGATGGACCTTTCAAGATATGATTCCGACAATAACGGTATTATAGATTCGGTTGTTCTTGTTAATACTCTTGATATTGGGGAAGAGGATTTCTATTGGGCATACCGTTATTGGAACATCTATACCGACGACGAGGGCTATTATTACGAATACGACGGTGTGAGCGCAAACGATTACCTCTGGGCATCATATCAGTTCCTCAACGAGAGCTATGACAGTCAGGGAAATGCTATATATACCGACAGCTCTGTTATGAATACCTACACTTATATCCATGAATTTGGACATATTTTGGGACTTGACGATTATTACGATATGTCTTACATTGGCGAGCCTCTTGAAGGATGCGATATAATGGACTCTATGCTCGGCGATCACAACGCATATTCAAAATTCAATCTCGGTTGGATAACCTCGTCAAGACTTGTTGTGACCGACACGAGCGTAACTCTCACACTTGAGGATTTTTCCAAGAACGGTGATACGATAATTCTCGCAAACAATTGGGATGAGAGACTTGGAGCATATCAGGAATATTACGTTCTCGTTTATTACACCAATAACGGACTTAACTCGGGCGATGAGAACGGTTATTTTCTTCGCGACGGAGTTGTGGTGTATCATATCAATGCGTCCCTTTATAAAGAGGAGTTTGACGGTACGGTATATTACGACGTTTACAACAATAATACCGACGCATCCGATCCCAACGGCTACGGCACGCAGGATAATCTCATTGAGTTCGTTAAGTCGGGCGAGGATGAGTTTACATACGTGGTCGGAAGCACCTTCGTAAGTGTTTTCGACGATAACGGTGATGAGCTCGGTTACACCTTCACTATTAATTCGCTCACAAATACATATGTAACTATTACTTTTACAGCAAAATAATTATATAAAGCCTTGGGACGAATCCCAAGGCTTTGTTTATTTGATTTTTCCAAGCTCCCAAAAGGCGATAGCACCCGCAGCGCCCACGTTTAGAGAGTCAACCCCGTGCGCCATTGGTATCTTTACCGTATAATCACAGTCGTCAATAGTTTTGGGTGTTAACCCCATGCCTTCCGTGCCAAGAATTATGGCAAGCTTTTCTTCCTTGCGCAAGCGCTCGTCATCAATGTCAATGGTGTCGTTTCGCAGCGCCATGGCCACCGTTTTAAAGCCAAGTGACTTAATGTCCTGCATCTTGGCAGGCCAATCCGCTTTTGTTTCACCGATACGTGTCCACGGAACTTGAAAAACCGTTCCCATACTAACTCTCACCGCGCGTCTGCAAAGAGGATCGCAGCAGGTGGGTGTGATAAGTACCGCATCTATATTCAAAGCCGCCGCAGAGCGAAAAAGTGCACCGATATTGGTCGAGTCGGTTATCTCCTCAAAAACCGCGATCCTTCTCGCGCCCGCGCAAAGCTCCTCAACTGTTGGCAGAGTGGGTCGGCGCATAGCGCAAAGCGCACCGCGTGTGAGTTCAAAGCCTGTAAGGGAGGTGAGAAGCTCACGGCTTGCGGTGTATATGGGTGTACCCTCGGGCAATTTTGAAATTATCTCTTCGACTGAACCGCTTTTGAGCAATCTTTCGTCAGTCAAAAACGATACAGGAATACAGCCCGAGTTTATAGCCACCTCAATAACGGTGGGGCTTTCGGCGATAAATATCGCCTTCTGGGGCTCTAATTTGTTTCTTAATTGTGTACCCGTCAGCCGCACATAAACGTCGAGCGCAGGGTCGTTGAAATCTGTAATATTGATTATTTTTGCCATAAATATTCCTTTTTGTTTAAATATAAATTGGGATTTATCGGTGTGTTAGCACACACCTTGTGCGATTGTTTTGTCCACTTTTTC
>CAZLIB010000154.1:0-3240 GCA_964559465.1 uncultured Lachnospiraceae bacterium | reverse complement strand
CTGCAAATGCTCTGAGATCTGCATCGGTAAATGTTTTCTGTACGGACGCTTTTTGTCCTACGTAAAGTTCGCTAAATGTCATGATTTTTTCCTCCATTTTTAAAAAAATATGAACATTATTCATATTTGCTTTATTATATTATATATAATTTTTCATTGATTGTCAATATATTACTGAACATTTTTACCTTAGTTCACGTTTTTGGTGAAAAATAACCAAAAAAATACTCATTTTCCTATTGCAAATCACAACTAAGAATGATATAATAATTATGATATTACATAAAAGGATCTCACAAATGGAAAAATACATCACAAAAGGGATTAATTTACCTAAAACAAAGCTCGGTTTAGCTAAAATGAACAAATTGATCGATGCAGCCGAGGAATTATTTACAAATAGGGGCTTTCATGCAACGTCCATCTCCGATATCTGTAAAAGCGCGGGTACTGCGGTGGGTACTTTCTATATTTATTTCGACACAAAAACCGATGTTTACCGCTATCTTATGTGGAAATATCAGCTCAAGATAAAGTCCTTGCTTGCAGAGAGCATAAAGAATTGTAAAACAAGATACGAAATGGAACGGGAAGGCATAAAATGCTTTATCAAATTCGCCACTCAAACCCCCAATGTATATAACGTTATCTGGGGTTCTCTGTCCATCGAACAAAAGCTTTTTACAGATTACTATATGAGCTTTGCAGAGAGCTATACACAGGCGCTTTCAAAGGCGTCAGACGAGGTTAATGAGCTTGACTCCACCACTGTTGCCTATATGCTGATGGGCATTTCAAATTTTGTTGCTCTGCACGCCATTTTTGAAGAGATGAGCAATGAAGAAATCGACAAGATGGTAGACGAAACGATAATGCCTGCGCTCTCACGCGGAATCTTTAAAAATTGTTAAAAATAAACAAAAAATGGGGGAAATTTGCTTTTCCCCGTTTATTTTTTTGTTTTGTGTGTAAATTTCACAAATATTCAAACAAATAATCTTGACATTTAGTGCATTTTATGATAACATTATGTAGCATCAATAGTGGTATAAGCTTGCGATATGGGCAAGTGTTTCTACGACCGCCGATAATGGTTGACTACCTGCAAAGTAGCCACCTTTTTTTATCTAAATCGGCATTTCAAATTTTGATTTATCGGCTCAAAGAATAATACACACCAAATTAAGATAAAATCTAACAGTAAAGGAGATAAAAATATGAGATTATATATTGACAATCACACAATCGAGGCAAAGCCGGATCAATCCCTTTTTGATATGGTAAAGGAGCTTGGACTCATTCAGGGCAAGCTCTCTACCGACCCCATTGTTGCCAAGATCGCAGGCCGCGTTTTTACACTTAATTATATTCCCCTTCGTCAGAAGGATGTTACCCCTGACCGTCAAACAATAAGAACTGCTATGGAGGCTTCCGGCGGCCATATCCGTCTTTTCAGATATGCAGAGCCAAGTGGCAGAGAGGCGTATATCAGAACGGCACAGTTCATTCTTTTCCTTGCCATCAATCGTCTTTACCCCGAAGCGACTGCCAAAATGAGCTGCACGCTTGGAGAATCCATTTATTTCAATGTCAGCGGTATAAATAACTTTTCAACTGACGCGCTTATCAAAGAGGTCAACAAGATCGTTGCAGAGGATATTCCCCTTCTCCGCCGCAGAATTCCTATTGAGGACGCTATCGCGTACTATGAAAAAAGTGAGCAGATAGATAAAACCCGCCTGCTCAAATACCGCGGAAAGACATATTTCACTGTTTACGAGCACGACGATTTTGCCGACTATTTCTACGGTGAAATGGCGCCTTCAACGGGTTTTCTTCGCTCTTGGCGAATAGTTGATGCACCAAGCGGATTTATTTTCGTCTGCCCCAATCCCAAGGATCCTGACGTCGTTTCCCAATATTGTGAGATGCCCAATTTCTTTAACGTTTACTCTGAGGGCGAGCGCTGGAGCGAACTTATGGGCTGTGAAACCGTTGCCGATCTTAATGAGCTTGTTGAAAACGGCAAGATACGCGAGCTTATCCGCGTTAACGAAGCGCTTCACGAAAAGAGATTTTCACAGATAGCAGATATGATCTGCGAGCGCGGTGCGAAGGCGGTAATGCTTGCAGGACCAAGCTCCTCGGGTAAAACAACGAGTGCAAATCGCCTTGCAACGCAGCTCAGAGTACACGGAAAATCGCCCATTCTTATGAGCCTGGACGATTACTACATCGATCGCGACAAGATAGCTCCGGGACCCGATGGAAAAATCGACCTTGAACACATCAACACAATAGATACCGACCTTTTCGGTCAGCATCTCAAGGAGCTCTTTGCAGGTAAAGAGGTTGAGATTCCCACCTTCAGCTTCAAGCTCGGCAAGAGAGTTTGGGTCGGACACAAGATGCAACTTAAGGAAAATAGCGTCATCATCGTTGAGGGCATACACGGTCTTAATCCCATTCTGATCCCAGACGATCTTGATCCCAAGCTCGTTTTCAGAGTTTATGCAAGCCCACTTCTCCCACTCAACTTTGACTATCACAATAGAATTCCCACAAGCACCCTCCGTCTGCTTCGCAGAACTGTGCGCGACTTTGAAAGCCGTGGCGCAAGCGTTCAAAGAACACTTGATATGTGGGATTCCGTTCGTCGCGGCGAGGAAAGATGGATATTCCCCTATCAGGAAAATGCAGATGTTATATTTAACAGCTCAACTCTCTATGAGCTTGCAGTTATTAAGAAATATATCTATCCCCTTCTCATCCAGGTCGATCCGAGCGACGAGTGCTATGAGCAGGTTCGCGCGATGGTCGGACTTCTCAACTACGTTCGCGAGGCGGACGTTGAGGATGAGATACCTCCAACCAGTATTGTTCGCGAGTTTATCGGCGGAAATAGCTTTTATAGATAATTTTTCAATAATATACCGTCCTTTTCAAGCAAAAGCCCACCGAAGCAATTTTCAGTGGGCTTTTGTACATTAAATTGGAAGTTGTAGGGGGATAATTAGAAAAAAGGTCCTTATCCACTAACCATCTCCCCGATAAATAAAAATTTGAAATTCTTCAAAAAAGTTTAAAGGATTCGATGCTTTTACTTATCAAAAAACATAAAATGCCAAACGGTTTGGCCTTTTATGCTTGTAAGTAATCTAAAATTTTGATACTATTTTTAACCCTAAGTATTATTGTGCATAACCCTGATTGTTTAGTTCTATAATCTTGCTTTTTTCC
>CAZLIB010000153.1:0-3242 GCA_964559465.1 uncultured Lachnospiraceae bacterium | reverse complement strand
CTGTCCTTCTACGAGTTCCCCGGCGACGACATCCCCGTTATCCAGGGTTCCGCTCCCTTTTATTGATTTTTGTGCTATTATAAATCTCAAAGGGTGGTGGTATTATGTCAAAAATTTGTTGCTTCACGGGACACCGAGAGGTCGATCCTCGCTCGTGTGTAAAAATGTCTGAAAGGCTTGAAGCGCTTCTTCGAGAGCTTATTGAAAAAGACGGTTTTACCGATTTCCGCGCGGGAGGCGCGGTCGGCTTTGATTGTATTGCTGCAATATCAGTTCTCAAGCTCAAGCAGGAGTATCCACATATAAAGCTACACCTTGTTCTTCCCTGCAAGAATCAGGATAGGTATTTTTCTCCAATGGAGAAAAGGCTATACAAATACGTGCTTGCAAACGCAGACAGCGCAGTCTATATGCAAGAGAGATACAGTAACGGCGTTATGTTTGTTCGAAATCGTGCGCTTGTAAGTGGGGCTGACCTTTGCGTTGCATATCTTGCGCGACTTAAGGGCGGTACGTATCAGACGGTAAACATCGCTCGCAGAGAAAAAGTCAGGGTGATCAACGTTTATAAATAACAAAAAGCACTTCATTTGAAGTGCTTTTTGCTTTTTCTTGGTTTTATACGCTTCTGAAGCCCTTGCCGATGATCTCGCTGCTCGTTGTTACAACGATGAACGCGTTTTCATCGATCTTTTTGATAGCCTGACGAAGTCTGATCGCTTCATATCTGCGGCAAACGGTATGGACCATTCCCTTTTGCGTCTGTGTATAAGCACCGATCGCATCCGTGATGGTTACGCCGTGATGGAGGGTGTTCATTATATATTCCGAAACGAGGTCGGGCTTGTCGGTGATAACGACAAAATATTTACAGGAGTCAAGGTTATCTATAACGATATCGATAATGAACGCGTTTGCGAAAAGTCCAACGAGGGAGAGAATGGCGGTCAAAACGTTTCTGAAAACAAAGATCGATCCCACTGCGATGAACATATTGACGTAAAGAACTGCTTTACCAACGTCAAGCTTGGCGTATTTCTGTATTATAAGAGCAACGATATCCATTCCGCCGCTTGACGCACCCGTATAAAAGATGAGCGCCGAGCCGATGGCATAGAGCATTATACCCACGCAAAGCTCCAAAAAGGGTTCGTTTGTGAGCGTGTGCTGTTCAAGAGGGGTGAGGATTTTAAGAAGATCTAACTGCTCAAAAACCATCATAAGCCCCGAATATGCAAGGGAGCAATAAACGGTCCAAATACCCGTTGACTTACCGAGAAAGATAAATCCGAGTGAGAGCATGGCAAGGTTAAGTCCCATAAGCCAGGTTGCTGTGGAAACACTCGGGACGAGCGCGTTAAGAATAGTTGAAAGACCGGTAACGCCGCCTGTAACGAAGTGATTTGGCACTAAAAAGAAATATAAAGAGCACGCGAGAAAGACTATTCCAACGTGTCTGTAAAACAATTTTCTTAAATTTATCATTTTTGCCTCGTTTCTGTCCAACAAAAGCACTTTGGGCAGGTAAAAATCTTGCCGAAAATTTGCGTTTTTATCGGCGATATTGATTATACAACAAAATCAGCTGTCCGTCAATGATTATTTTTGATATTTTTTAGGATTTTTTTGAAAGCTTTTTTTACTTTTTTCTTGACTTGATTTTTTTATTTGTGATACAATACACTTAACAATTAAGTTAAATGTTAAATGATCGTCTTCGGGAATATATTTTATTTATTTTTTTGATGTGTCCGTTTTTAAGGATTTTTTAATATTTTCAGCTTAATATTTAAAGAGGTGTAAAATGATTCAAAGAACACTTGATGCGCTGGGCGATCCTGTTCGCAGAGAGATACTCAAGATGCTGAAAAAGAGTGATCGGACCGCGGGTCAGATTGCCGAAAGGTTTGACATTTCGGCTCCTGCAATATCGCGTCATCTTTCCGTTCTGCGCGAGAGCGAGCTCGTTGTGTCTTGGCGAGACGGAAAGAACGTGTATTACTCGTTGAACCCCGATGCGCTTAGAGATCTTGCCGGCTGGATATATGATTTTTTAAGAGAAAATGATTGAAAAGAGGTATTAAAATGAACAATAAAACTGCAAAACAAATACTTAAAGGCTACAAAATCAAATGCGTGCTTCTTGGGCTTGCTTACGCTGTGGGTGTGGCGATATGCTGTGTTATTATGACCAAGAACGTTTTGCTTGGTGTTACGTGTATAGCGGTGCTCGGTGCGAGTGTGAGAGCGCCCTTTGAGCATCTGCGAGAAAAAGAGCTTGAAAGCGTTATATATGAGGATCTTGATCCCGAGAAATTCAATGAGCTTCTCGCACTTGGAGTGTTCAAAAATTCCACCCGTCATCACGCGCTCGGCGCGATGTGTGTGGGTGACTATGACCGCCTTTTGAAAATTGTTGAGGAGAGCGAAAAAAAGACGATCCAACCAATAGAACAGTGCAATAATATTTACCGCCGCGGAGCCATGCACTTTGAGCGCGGTGAGTTTGATAAGCTGCCGGGCATCGTCAAGGAATTTGAGAATCTAAAGGCAAAAAATGAAAAGATCGCGTATATTTTCAATAATTTCACGGTTTTTGATAAATTTGACGCCTTTGCCGACGAGGATTACGAGTATGTTGTTGACGTTTGCGATATAGATCTTAAGGAAAATTCACCGAAAAAGCAGAATCATAAGATGACGAGGATAAACGTTAGCTTCTACCGCGCGGTTTCTCTTTACAAGCTTGGCAGAATGGACGAAGCGAGAGAGGGTTTTGAGGACATTATCGTCTTTGCGCCCAAAATGCACAAGGCGAAGCTTGCTAAAGAATATCTTGAATTGATAAAATAATCAAAAAGGGACTTGAAAAGGTCCCTTTTTGATTTGCTTTTTCTAAAGCTTCAAATTTTGATTTATCGGGAAGATAGTTTGGCTTGAAAAGGAACTCCCTCACCCGCTAACGCGGGAGCTCCCTCTGCGGAAGGAGCCTTCTGTAAGGTAATCCACCGTGTGTAGCCATAAAGACTTATGAAACCTTATAATATTAACAATAAAAACCATATGGCTTCCCTATAAAGTGCATCTAATAGAGGCTCCTTCCGCAGAGGGAGCTGGCGAGGAACGAGCCTGAGGGAGTTCCCCCTATTAAATAAAACTAACTTTTTAAACTCCCCGATAAATCCCAATTCAGCGCACGATGTTCGCACAAACCAAGTGATAAAAAGTTTTCGTCCACCTTT
>CAZLIB010000152.1:0-3317 GCA_964559465.1 uncultured Lachnospiraceae bacterium | reverse complement strand
CCACTGCTCGTGGAGAGCCACTTTTGAAAAAGTGGACAAAACAATCGCACAAAGTTTGTGCGAACACACTGATAAATACCAATTTATTAATTAGAAGAACGACATTTGATCGGTATCTGAAAGTCCGTCAAGAACACCGTTTTTGCGTAAGATTTCAATAACTGAGCCCGAAAGCTTTGCTCTTATCTGAAGATCCTCTACCGAGAAAAATTCTTCTTCGTTTCTCGCGTCGATAATGTTCTGCGCAGCACTTTCGCCAAGACCTGAAAGCGATGAGAATGGCAATCTGATTGCACCGTTTTCGGGCAAAAATGCCTTTTGGTCGCTCTTTTTGAGGTTGATAGGAAGAAATTTTATCCCTCTCGCATACGCCTCGCGAACAAGCTGAAGTCCCGCAACCGACGCTTGCTCTTTTTGAGATGCCTCTTTGCCAAGCTCCTCAATGCGCTTGATCTCATTTGAAACTCCCCTGTGACCGCGCATAACTATCTCGGCATCCAGTCCAACGTTTGAAACGGTGAACATCGCCGCATAGAACGCAGTAGGCATATGAACCTTATACCACGCAACGCGGATAGCCGACATAACGTATGCCGCCGCATGTGCCTTCGGGAACATGTATTTTATCTTCTTACAGGAGTCAATATACCAATCGTCAACACCTGCTTCTATCATTGCTGCTTCCCAATCTGGCTTAAGTCCCTTACCCTTACGAACACTCTCCATAATCTGGAACGAGAGCGCGCTGTCAACGCCGTATGCGATAAGGTCATTCATAATATTATCACGGCATCCGATAACGTGTGAAATATCGCAGATACCACGGTTAATAAGCTCCTGCGCGTTGCCCGTCCACACGTCAGTTCCGTGTGAAAGTCCCGAAATCTGAAGCAGATCGGCAAAGGATCTCGGCTTTGCTTCTTCAACCATCTTCATTACAAAGCGCGTGCCGAACTCTGGCAATCCGTAAGTGCCTATTCTTGCACCGCCAATATCATCGGGCGAGATGCCAAGAGAATCCGTTGACAAGAAAAGCTCGTAAACTGCAGGATCGTTCATTGGAACGTCCATAACGCTGGTATTTGAAAATCTCTCTATCCACTTATATTTTGTAGGAATATCGTGTCCAAGCTCGTCAAGCTTAAGAAGCGTGTCGTGCAGATATTCAAACGTGAAATGTGTTGTTACTATATTTGAAGATGCATCTTCAGCGGGATGCTGAACGGGACAGAAATCGTATATCTCCATCTCCTTGGGAACAACGACGATGCCGCCGGGGTGCTGCCCCGTTGTTCGCTTAACACCAACGCATTTTGCGACAAGACGGTTCATCTCGGCACGTGGTAAGCTTATTCCCTTTTCCTCAAGATATTTAAGCACAAAGCCGTATGCGGTCTTGTCCGCAACACCGCCTATCGTTCCCGCGCGGAAAACATTCTCCGCTCCGAACAATTCCTCGGTATATTTATGTACCTTGCCCTGCACCTCACCCGAGAAGTTGAGGTCGATATCGGGGGACTTTTCACCGTAGAAGCCAAGAAAGGTCTCAAACGGAATATCGTGTCCGTCTGCACACATTTTGGTATCACAATTAGGACAATTCTTATCGGGAAGGTCAAAGCCGGATCCGACCTCACCGTTCATAAAGAATTCACTGTGCTGACATTTTGGACAATAGTAGTGCGGCTTTAAGGGATTAACCTCTGAAATGCCCGCGCAGGATGCAACAAACGACGAGCCGACCGAGCCACGCGAGCCAACGAGATAGCCGTTATCCTCGCTATATTTTACAAGCTTTTGCGCGATGATATAAAGCACCGCAAAGCCGTTTTTGATAATTGAGGTAAGCTCTTTATCAAGGCGCACCCTTACGTATTCGGGCAAGGGCTTGCCATACTTTTTCTCTGCGTTTTCATAGCACATACGCTGAAGGTCCTCTTCCGCACCCTCAATTTTAGGTGTAAACGTTCCCTTCGGGAATGGGCGTATACCGTCCTCAACCATATCTGCGATAAGGTTGGGATTCTTAACTACGACCTCGTATGCCTTTTCCTCTCCGAGATATGAAAATTCATCAAGCATCTCCTCGGTCGTTCTGAAATAAAGGGGACAGTCGCGGTCGGCGTCCTTAAAACGCATACCCGCAAGAAGCACCTTTCTGCCTATCTCGTCATCAGGATTAAGATAATGCACGTCGCAGGTCGCCACAACTGGCTTTTTATATTTTTCACCAAGCTCAACTATCTGGCGGTTGAGGTCGCGAAGATCATCATCACTTCCCACCGTACCCTCATCAATAAGGAAACGGTTGTTTGAAATGGGCTGAATTTCAAGATAGTCATAGAAGTTAACTATATCTCTTATATCGTCCTCGGGCTTCTTTTCAAGTATTGCTCTGAAAAGCTCACCCGCCTCACAAGCAGAACCGATGATAAGTCCCTCGCGGTGCTTTTCAAGCTCGCTCTTGGGAATACGAGGCATTCTTCTGTAATACTTGAGATACGAATAGCTTACAAGCTTATAAAGATTCTTAAGACCTGTACGGTTCTTGACAAGTACCACCTGATGATATGGCTTGATAGTTAGCGGATTTGCGTTCTCGCTCATATCTCTTTGAAGATCCGCAAAGGTCTTTATATCAAGACGGGACATCTTATCCACCATCTTGAAGAAAATATTGGCGAGCATTTCCGCGTCGTCACACGCTCTGTGATGATTGAAATCACCAAGATCGTAATACTTTGCCACCACATCAAGCTTATGGCTTTTAAGGTCTGAATTCAAAAATCTTGACAGGGTTACAGTATCAAGATAAGGATTTGAGAACTTATAGCCGCAATCTCTTGATGCCTTTCTTATGAAGGAAACGTCAAAATTCGCGTTGTGCGCGATAAGAAGACGATTTCCAATAAATTCAAGAAATTCCGCAAGCACTACGTCTATCTTTTCGGCGTTTGCAACCATACTGTCGTCAATTCCCGTAAGCTCGGTAATGACCTCGGGTATGGCAACACCCGGGTTGACGAATTTATTGAATCGTTCAATGACCTCGCCGTCCTTGATCTTTACCGCACCTATCTCAATGATCTGCGAGGTAAGAACTGAAAGACCCGTGGTTTCAATATCGAATACTATAAACTCCTCAGTAAACGCGCCCTTATAGTCACCTGTTACCGCGCTAGTCTTGTCGTTTACAAAGTATGCTTCCATTCCGTAAAGCACCTTCATTCCAAGCTTTTCGGCGGCAAGCATAGCCATTTGATATGCCTGAACGTTGCCGTGGTCTGTGATGGCTACCGCGCGGTGTCCCCACTCGT